>NZ_JBFRDK010000095.1:0-44549 GCF_052113545.1 Paenibacillus sp. TAF43_2 | reverse complement strand
GTCAATACCTAAGACGGTGAAGTTAATCGTCCCGGTTCCCTGAAGCGTGAAGGTACCCGAAGTCAAGGAGCCCTGTCCTCCTTCAGAGGACTTGGCATAGAAGCTTCCTTCTTTACCGGCCATAGCTTCATCAGTCACCTGAAAAGCATCACCTTCAACGGTCCAGCCTTCAAAATCTCCGGTTTCAAAACTGCGATTCTGGATTTCAGTCGGTATTATGTTATCCGCCATGACCCCATCTTCCGGGACAAGTTCATTGAAGGTGTTGAAGGAGTCCGCAAATACCACTCCCCAATCCGAGAATCCATTATCAACGATCTCCAGATACATATTCTTGCCGATATACTTGGAAAGATCGGCTTTATATTGCTCCATATTCGCGAGTCTCAAGCCCTGTGCTGGATCAGGGAACCCAGACTCGTTAAATTCAGTGTTGCCGTACCTCGCAATCAAGTCTCCCGTATCCGCATTAATAACACTTAAATACACTTGATCTGTATGCTTGCCACCGCCCAACCTGAATGTAATCCAGCCTGTTCCTCCCAGCTCGAAGGTGCTGGAGCGAAGCTTACCTGTCGCTGTCTCGTTATACTTCCATCCGTTTAAATGATAATTTCCTTCCTGGTTGTACGGGATTTGTTCAACCCAATAGGTTGTTTCGTCCGACACGCTGTTCGGGCCGAACGCTTCACCTTCAACAACCGTCCAGCCTGTCATATCCCCGGTTTCAAAGCTTGGATTCTGGATTTGATAGCGTTCAAAATCGGGCTTGATATCTGTGGCAACAATGCCCTCCAATGGCTCTGATTCATGGTACATGAAAAACGCGTCAGCAAATACCACTCCCCAGTCCGTGGATGCATTATCCACGATTTCCACATACAGATCCTTGCCCAGATATTCGGAGAGGTTGGCCTTATATTGCTCCATATTAGCAAGGCGCATGCCCTGAGAAGGGTTTGGGAAGTTAACGTCTGCAAATGCGCTATTACCGTACCTAGCAATCACTTGACCCGAATTCGCTTCCACGATATTTACATATAACTTGCCAGAATTTTTTGCGCCGCCAAGCTTAAAGCTGATCCAACCGCTGCCCTTTAATTCAAAGGTGCTGGACCGGAGTACTCCAGTAGCAGCCTCATCATACTTCCAGCCGTTTAAATGATAAGCGCCTTCCTGGTTATACGGGATTTGTTCCGCCCACCAGGTGGATTCCCCTGATATGCTATTTGTACCAAATGCATTCCCCCTGATAACGGTCCAGCCCGTCATGTCACCCGTTTCAAAACCAGGATTCACAATTTGATATACTGCTTCCGTAACAGACAATCCCTTGTTTTCCTTGTGAAGAGGGGCATCTCCTGCGTTAGTCGCTGGATCAGCGCCTGCCGAAATTACGGGAGCAACAAGCTGGAGAAACATAACCAAAATCACTACTCTGGATATCCAAGGTTTTTTAGTCTTAATTTTTCTCATTCAAGAGCCTCCTACATAATTTTTCATTCGTGCAACTTTGACATCTAATTTCGAGATGCTCTCCTTGTACAAGGATGAATTGTAACGAATCATGAAAGGAGAACAACTAATTAAAGCGCTTTCAATTAGTAGGATACAAATCTTTATGTCTGAACAAAGCGGTAAGAAGCGCAAAGCGCTCCTGTTACCAAATGGACTGCATATTCCATATTTCAACGGATTTAATCAGTGGTTCGCCATCTCCCCATATCTCTAAACCTAAAGCATCCATTCGGCTCGGATATACCCGGGTCGTCAGGCTTTTCAAACCGTTGGCATAGGCTTCGACCATGGAACGATCCAAATAAATATGAAGCTTCAGATTCTCCCCTTGAAGTTCCAGTTTACCGCCTTGAATCCCTATACACTTTTCACCCGGATTCAGTGTCGTTTTTGTTCGGTCTACCAAGAGCTTAGCTTCATTAAAATCATAAAACAGCAGCGTTTCTTCTTCTCCATCCGACGTACACCGAACTTTAATTCCAAGTTGTGCAGAATTACAAGGTTCCAGTTCCACTTGAATCTCAAGCATGTCACCTCGAACATTCCTTACCGATAGATTTGCCTCAGCCAAAGATTTGTCACGAATCGATAGCAGTTTAGTACCACGCAAAGACTCTAATTCCTGAATCGGCTCTATTCCCAACCGCCCGTCATCCCTCAGAAACACACTTAACGGCAATCCACCATTATGGGCCCAGCCCGATTGGTATTCAAGCTCTGATGTCCGATCGCCTTGAGCTATCGTAAATATAATCTTTCTGCCTGTCTTCGGATCCACCATTCCACTCGGCCCTGTAAAATGGAAATCTCCGACATCAATCAGTTCTGGCTCTACTTGATCTGGAATAAATGAAAGATTGTGTTTATCGAGTTGTCCAATCCAATAGAATACTTCGACATCAGCTCCCTTTCCTACCGGACTAACCAATAGGAGATGTTTATTATGACCATGCTTATCAGTACCAAGAGGAAGAAGCACAGGAAGTTCCCAGATAGGCCCAAGATACGGGAATTTCTGAATATCTGCTTGATAAAATGGCCCTTTGTACGTCCAGGTCAGCATATCCTTAGAGGCAAACCCAAGCGCTGCTCCACCTTCGCCTTCGATTCCAGACCCGACCAAGGCATACCAACCGTCATCGTCCTTCCAGACAAAAGGATCACGAAAATCTCCGAATGCGCCCATTCCTTTCTCCTGTACGATGAGCGGATCCGGATGTTTAACCCACTTAACCAAATCCGGCTCTTTATCTTGGGAATAAGTGCTCCGGGCAAGCGCCACACTCTGATTCGGTGAAGCACTGTCATTGCCCGCTGTAAAGAACAAGACAGGCAAGCCATCTGCATCATAAGTCGCGCTTCCCGACCAAATTCCGTCAGGTGCTAAGTGATCCTTTTCAGGGGCCAAGGCTACGGGAATATCACGCCAATGTACCAAATCCTCACTTACCCAATGTCCCCAATGGATATGATAAAAGAACGGCCCCAATGGATTGTGCTGATAGAACAAATGATATTGCCCGTCAAAAAAGATCGGCGCATGAGGTTCATTCATCCAATGAGCAGGTGGGCTGACATGATATTGCGGTCTGTGCCGATCCAGCAACAGAGGTGACCGGTCCAGCTTGATCGTGTCATAATCCACATGCGGCTTGACGCCTCCGTGTGCGGAGTCCAGCACAAGCTGATACGAAGCCGCCACTTCTTCCCTGCTAAGGACTGTGTTATAAATCTTGAGCTCATCCATCATTCCGCTGAACATCTGAAGGCTGAACACGCCTGCCAGCATGCTGCTGTGATTATTCTTGCCAATGAGCAGTTCTGTCCCGACCGCCTCTGCCAACCGTGAACCGCGGGGTAAGCCCGTCGAAGCGATTTCATTACCGTTCAAATACAGCTTGAGTTCACCCCCGTTACCATCAAACACAGCATTCACATAAGACCACTGATTCTTGGGCAGTTCATAGCCGTCCGGCGACCAAATTTCCTTCCATTCCCCTCCTTCCAGCCCAACCTGAAAGGACCAGGCGCCGTGCCGGAACATACCCAGCAGATATCCCTGTTTGCGCTCCATATCATGGCGGTTTACAATGGCTGTCAGTTTGCCTTCATGACCCCAATCATAGAACCGCGGCGCCACCCATACTCCGATACTCAGTGCCGGAAGAGATACCGGCACTGGATTTCTCTCCTCACCGTGCATGGGATGGGCAATGTATGTTGAGTAACCATCGAAGAGGAGACTGCCTCCCGCCACTCCCTGTGTCCACTGCGGATTGCGCGGTTCGGTAAATTCGGCTTGATTAAATACATATTGAATTTCATTTCGGACTTGGGATACGCTCTCTAGAGCACTTGCTCCGTTTCCTTCGTCAAAAGCCCAATGCATCATCAACCCCAGGTCGTCAGCTTTGCGGCTCATGCCTCATTCCCCCCTACAGTATGCGCCGGTGTGCCAGCCGGATTATGAATGGAGTCAAGAGTATGGATCTGAAGTGAATCTAATACAATCTGCCTTGATTTCGTGCTAATCTCACACTTCTCAATTGGTGCGTCTGGGAATATCTGATCTGTCAGCACAACCTTCCCTTGATCCGCGTATACTTCCACCGAATTGCGGTCCAGCCAGATATGAAGCTTCAGTCTTCCATTCGCAGCAGCCACAACGGCACCGTGTTTACATCCAAATTGAGAGTGGAAGTCAGTTATGCCTGATTTTGAGCGGTCGATGAACAGCCACTGCTCAGCGGGGTCATATCCGATTATGATTTCGCTCTGACTAGAAGATTTCAGGTGAACTTGCACCTCGCCCCCCGACCGGACATCGATCTCAGCCTCAATCTCTAGCAGATCCATATTTGTCTGCTGCAAAAACGGGACATCCCGCGTAACGGTGACTGCCTGCCAACTCATGGAATCCTTGCGCAGCTGCGCTACTTCCCGCACAGGCATTTGGGTTAGAACTACCCCCTCATCCATGCTGGTTAACGACAAGGTGCGGGGCAGGGTCATTGCACCTCTCCATGAACCGGTAGGCGTCTCGTTGGCATACTTCCAATTACTCATCCACCCAATCATTACGCGCCGTCCATCTTGCTCAGGAATATCCGACCAAGTAACTCCCGCATAATTGTCTCTGCCATGATCCAGCCATAAGATTTTGTCAGCAGGATTGTCATTTATAAACTTATTTCCATCGAATTCTCCAATAAAATATTGTGTACGCGATCCTTCCGGACAATCAGGATGATCCCCGATACTTATAATAAGCACCCATTTAGATAGTCCAGTCTCATCAACTGGCAATGCAAACAGATCAGGACATTCCCAAACGCCGTCATGCGAGCCGTCACTACTGCCGAATTCACCGGTCAGCGACCATTCAAGCAAATTTGTGGATCCGTAGAACCTGGCGTGGTCTCCTGCTACAATAACCATAACCCACCGCTCACTTTGCGGATGCCAGAATACCTTCGGATCCCGGAAGTCTATCAGATCATCCTCTGCTAGGACTGGATTCCCTTCATACTTGTGCCAGGTTTGGCCGTTATCGCGACTGTAAGCCAAGCTTTGCCGCTGGCGAGGCTGACTCGTCACCGGATTGATATCCGCATGGGTAAAGATCGCAACAAGTCCATGGGAATCTTCGAATAAACCGCTACTATTCTTCCAATCCACTACACAGCATCCGGAAAAAATAGCCCCATGCTCATCCGGAAATAAAGCAATAGGTGCGTGCTCCCAGTGAACCAGGTCCTTACTTACAGCATGACCCCAGTGCATCGGCCCCCATTTATTGCTGTAAGGATGATTTTGGTAAAAGAGATGATAGCTTCCCTCATAATAAACTAATCCATTCGGATCATTCGCCCAGTTGGAGGGAGGCGAGAAATGAAACCCTGGTCTGAAACGCTCGGCATTATTCTGTTGATCGGACTCTATTTTCTGGTTAATCTCATCTGTCGTCGGCATAGATCCAAGAGCCCCTTTTCGTGTTGTAACTAACGCTCCTCCAGCATTGGCAAAGGTCAGCATGCTAATCATTTGCTGGTCGGTTAGATCATGCAAAGAACTTTCGTTTTCCAGGATTTTATATAACAAGCAGCCAAGAAAAGCATCGCCTGCTCCTGTCGTGTCGATAACATTGACCTCAAACCCCTGTACATATCCATCCTGGCCGCCCATACGGTAATAGCAGCCTTTTTCCGCTAGAGTGACGACAACAAGTTTAATATCAAATTGCTGCGCCAATTCCATTGAACCTTTTTCAACATCGCTGGTACCTGTGATAAAAGAAAGCTCTTCTTCCGATATTTTCAAAATATCGGCATAATTCATGCCCCAATAAATATTTTGTCTGGCTTCCTCCGTGCTCTCCCATAACGAAAAGCGGATATTCGGATCGAAAGAGAGCAACACTCCTGATTCCTTGGCTTTGAGAACTGCCGTTTTGGTTGCGCTGCGTGCCGGTTCATGTGTCATGGACAATGAGCCATAATGTAAAGCTTTGCAGGTTTCAATCCGGTCCAGCGGGACATCCGTAGGGTCCAAGAATGTATCTGCTCCCGGCTTACGGAAGAAGCTGAACGATCTGTCTCCTTTGTCATCCAGATGGACAAAGGCCAGCGTTGTGCTCACTTCATTTGTGAAGGATACTTCAGATACATCGACACCGCTGCTTTGCAGTGTTCGGTGCAGCAAGGAACCGAATTGATCCTCCCCGACCTTGCTGATTAATGCTGTTCTGGAGCCTAATCGGGATAGTGCAGCAACCACGTTAGCCGGAGCCCCTCCCGGATTGCATTCAAACTGCTCGTTCCCACCGGCTGAACGACCTGCCGGAGTAAAGTCTATCAATACTTCTCCTATGGCGATAACATCAAGCACAGTTTCTCCCCACCTATCATCTATTTATTTATTTTTTCAAATTTGCATTATAACGATCCAGACCGGTTTGATAGATTTCCAATAATTCTTTTAGGCCCATCTTGTCCAGTGTCTTCAGATAGTTGTCCCATTCCTTATCTGCGCCACCATCCACAATGAATCTTCCTCTTTGAGTATTTACGTACTTAATAAGTTCAGGCTCAATTTTGTTGATTTTATCCAGTTCCTCCGGCTCGAAGAAGATACCCGGATAGTTTTCCTTTTCCATATATGGATTGTAGTATTGCTCCAGATCCTCAGCTCGCTGCTGGGCACGAGGTTCCATATCTACAACTTTTCCGAAGTCTTCAAAAGCAATGACGCCAGGTGCGCCCGATCCCGGAGCAACCTTTTGACGGAATTCACCTGCAGATGTTCCCTCAGGAAGCGGCAGATTGACTAATTTCCCGTTTTGGTCCTTCTTGTACACGATATCCAGCGGACCCCAGTGGATTTGAGAAGCCATGTACGGTTCAAACTGCTGGTCGATCCAGCGCATCGTGATTTCCGGATTGCTGTTCCCTTTGGTAATTACAAAAGATCCGCGACCAGGGCCACCGCCATTGGCGCGTCCAATCGTTTGATCCCCATCCGGTCCTTTCAGCGGAGACAACAGAACATAATCCTTGGCGCGTTCGGTACCGACAACCTCTTCTACTTCCCACCAGACATAGGATCCGAGCGTTTCATCGGTAGTTTTACCTTTGGCCAGATACTGAGCTGCGTCCTGAGTGAAGGATTCTGGGTCAATCAAACCCTGCTTATACCATTTTTCGTGGAAATAGTTCACAGCTTCCTTATATTCAGGCTGTGTCGCGGTGAAAATAACTTTCCCGTCGCGGACGACCCTGTGTTCCAGATTATCCGGAAGTCCAAATGCTCCGAATAGTCCGGCAATATCCATACACCACTGCATATGCATGAAACTTAACGGGATTTCATCCTGCTTCCCATTACCGTTCGGATCCTGTGTTTTAAAAGCGAGCAGAGCTTCCGTGTATTCCTCCAGTGTCTGTGGCACCTTCAAGCCGAGCTTATCTAACCAAGCTTTATTTATAACGTGAAAGAAGGGATTTGTTCCAAGGTTATTTTCCTCCCATGAAGGCAGCCCGTAAATGTGCCCATCCGGTGCCGTGATCGATGATTTGATATCAGGCCGGCGATCGAGAAGCGCTTTCAAATTAGGAGCGTACTGATCAATTAAATTCTCAAGCGGAATAATGGTCCCGTCTTTACCGTAATTGATTAACTCGTAATCAGTGAATCCTGCTGCATAAAAGGCATCCGGCAAATCACCACTGGCGAGCAGCAGATTTTTCTTTTCTGCATAATCGGTGTCAGGAATATTCTCCCAATTAACTTTTACATTGGTATCCTTCTCCAGACGCCTGAAAATTTCCATTTCCGAGAACTCTGGTGCCAATGCTGCTTTCGGGGATACCATTCTTAATGACACTGCTTCGTTAACTATCGGAAGACCGGTTTGATTAAAATTCGCTTCCTGATTCTTACTTTCAGCCTGATTATTTGCCCCGTTACCATTTCCTGAGCACCCGCTTACCGCAAGGGCTCCAGCTAGCATTACAATTCCAGCACCTTTGAATAAAGATTTCATTTGTACATAACCTCCCCTTATTTCGTTCCGCAAGCGTAAATCTTATATTCCTTTTCCTCCGTATTCATCTGCTCTTGTGCATCCCCCCCTTCAAGATCCTGCAAGCATCAGCCTTTGATCGAGCCGATCATTACACCTTTAACAAAATACTTCTGCAGGAAAGGATACAATATGAGCAGCGGCAAACTGGATACCATAATGACACCGTATTTGATCAGTTCTGTAACACGCATCTTGGCTGCGTAGGATTCCACATCGATCATCATGCCGGAGTTCACCTGATTCTGGACAAGGATGTTGCGAAGCACCAGTTGTAGCGGATACTTGCTCTCATCGTTCAGGTAAATTAAAGCATCGAAGAACCCATTCCAGAAGCCAACAACATGATACAACACCATTACCGCCAGGATGGACTTGGACAAGGGTAAGACGATACTCCAAAAGAATCTAGTGTTGGAACACCCGTCAATTGAGGCTGCTTCCCACATCTCATCCGGGATAGATGACTGAAAAAAGGTTCTTACAATGATGATATTGAATACACCGCCTGCTCCGGGTATGACAAGTGCCCACATCGTATTCAGCAAATGCAGATCCTTAATCAGTAAATAAGTTGGAATTAACCCGCCGCTAAAGAACATGGTGACCAGCAAGAACCACATAATCGCTGATTTTCCCGCCAGATTTCTACGGGCTAACGGGTAGGCCGCAAACACAGTCACGGTTACTCCAATTAATGTTCCCAGCGTTGCATATAAAATCGAATTGGCATATCCGATCCATATGGAGGAATCGCTGAAGATCCGCTCATAACCGTCTAGCGTGAAGCCTTTCGGAAACAGCCAAACCTCACCTGAGTAGATATAATTGGGATCACTAAGTGATGCAACCAGCACAAAGTACAACGGATATAATACGAGCAGCATAATGATGGTCAACAGAAAGTAATTGATGATGTCAAACCATGCGTCTCCTCTGCTCTTTCGCTTCAATAATGAATTCAAAAGTATTCCTCCTTACCAGAGACTGGTTTCTGTCATTTTTTTGGCAATCCGGTTTACGGTGAAAATCAGAATAATATTAATTAAAGAGTTGAATAGGCCAACTGCCGTAGAAAAACTGTATTGAGCCTTCTGAATCCCCATTTCATATACATAGGTTGGGATAATATTGGAGGTAGCATAATTCAAATCGCTCTGCATAAGGAACGCTTTCTCAAAGCCGATGCTCATAATGTTGCCAAGTGCGAGAATCAGCAGAATAACGATCGTCGGCAGAATGCTTGGAATATCCACATACCATACACGCTTCCATTTACTCGCTCCATCCATAATCGCCGCTTCATGTAGTTCTGGATTGACACCGGCAAGAGCAGCAAGGTAGATAATTGTGGCAAATCCTGTTTCCTGCCAGATACCTGATAGTATATACAGAGGACGAAACCAGCCTGCATCGGCCATAAACAGAATTGGATCTCCTCCGAACAAGGTGATGACGTGATTCACAATTCCGCTATTTGGAGACAAAAAAACTTTAAGCATGCCGATTAGCACAACGGTAGATATAAAGTGCGGTGCATAAATCACTGTCTGTACAAATTTCTTGTACGTCTTACCCAGCATCTGATTCAGCATAATCGCGATTATGATTGGAGCCGGGAAGCCAAACAACAACGAAAGGAAACTGAGTGAGAGCGTATTCGTGATAATGGTCCAGAAGTTATAAGAATTGAAAAAATCTATAAAGTGCTGGAATCCAACCCACTCACTTCCCCAGACCCCCCGACTTGGTGAGAAATCTTTAAAAGCAATTTGCACCCCATACATCGGATAATATTTAAATACGAGGTACAGAATAATTACCGGCAATAAAAACAGGTACAACTCATAGTCACGTTTGAACCTGCTCCACATGTTATGTTTTGGTTTGATCATTGGATGATCCCCCCTACTGGTTGTTGAATTCACGATTATTCTCCCTTTCTTTTATAAGTAATCATTTTTGAAACGTTTCCAATTTAGATTTAGAGAAACCTGGGTTGGTAAATCTATATCAAGAATCAACCGATTAAGCTGATTTTTTTCAATCATTTATAAGATCTAGGTAATTTAAGTGTTTTTGAAACGTTTCCAATTTAGGGGGAAAAACTTCAGTAAGAATTTCATTACACAAATGCGCTGAAGTTTTCCAATCCAAATGGAATCCAAATGGAATCATGTAGTTTCACCTTGCTTGAAAATAACGGGGATATGATACACTTGCTTGTCTAAAGGTATACCTTCGATTTTGTTATAAAGTAGTCTGATTGTCATGCGTGCCATCTCTTCCACCGGCTGCCTGATCGTTGATAAGATAGGATGAAAATAAGGATTATCCTGAATTCCATCATAACCTACGACTTTTACATCTTCTGGAATGCGAATCCCCTGCCTTCGTGCTTTATCTATATAGTTGGCAGCCAGCATATCGGTAATCGCAAAAATACCATCTACATCGCCATGCTCGTTAAGGAACTCGTTAATAAAGGCATTCTCATCCACYATGGGATCTGGCTTCTCGTAGATGATATAATCAATCCCCAAAGCTTCCGCTTCGTGAATGAATCCTTGTCTACGGTTCATGGTTTCGCTAAAAACAGAAGTGACGCTTCCCATAAAAGCCGTCTTCCTTGCTCCCGCTTTCACAAGCTCCCTTAAAGCAAGACGTCCTCCCTCATAATTATCTGAAGTCACACAGGTAATACTTTTGTTAAAGTGTCTGTCGATGCTTACAATCGGAATGTCATTGCTCACATTATTCTCAATATCGTTGTAAGTTATGCCAACAATGCCAGCCACTTTGTTCTGCCGAAGCATTTCCAGATAATACAGCTCCTTCTCAGGCTTCCCGCCGCTGTTGCATAACATAAGCTTAAAGCCTTCTCGGTCCAATTCATCCTCAATGTAATAAGCCAATTCAGAAAAGAATGGATTCCAGATGCTTGGAAGTAGCAGAGCTACCATCTTAGATTTCTGCATCTTGAAATTCCGAGCTACTTCATTTGGGAAATAATTCAGTTCTTGAATGGCTTCCTCTACTTTTTTGCGTGTCTTGGGTTTTACAGCGCCAGAGCTGTTAATGACTCTTGATACCGTTCCTACAGCAACGCCGGCTAAGTTTGCTACATCTTTAATACTTGTCATTTTATACCCCCAAACTCTCTAGCAAATCTATAATAACACCAAAGTGGAAACGTTTCAATAATAATTTTGGAAACGTTTCAATATTTGTAGGCTATAGTGGAATTCATCACAGAATTCCGATAGCTTAATGAAGCATCGTCAGTTAAAGCTCAAAATATCCGCTCGATAATAAATATCAAGCCTGCGCAGCGACAAGCAATAGAAACTTTAATTCAATAAGAAAGAGTGTTTGCATGAGAATAGGGACTGACCCCTGAACGTGAGACAAATCAAAGCACCTTCAAGAAAATGCAACCATGTCGTAAGATATGGAGACAACCTTGGAGGTGTTTTTACGTTGGCAACAAGAGTAAGTTATCCAGTGGAAATAAAGGCAAAAGCAATTGAAATGAGAATAGCAGGCATACCGGTCAAGGAGGTAATGGAGCAACTCAAAATACGAAATGAAACGCAAGTGAAAACTTGGATGCGATGGTRTCGTAGCGGCGAGTTGAACCGTTTAGAGCAGCCTGTTGGCAAACAATACAGCTACGGTAAAGGACCTGAGCTGTATCGCCTCCCACTTCTCCCTCAATCTCGTCCGGCACCGCCAACAAGTGTCGAAGTCCAGGGCTTCACTTATTGCCACGCTGCACCGCAAGAACAGCGAGTTCTATCTTGTTAAGCATGAGCCCATATTCATTCGTAATTTCAAAAGAATGCGGCATTGGCAGCTTTTGAAAATAAGGCGAAATATCGGCAACGGACGTAAACCAATCTCCAGGCTCCGGCATTTCTATGGGCTGATCGTTCCACGCTGTACTAAGCTCTGGGCTGTAAAGCGGCTCAGCACCAGGCTTTAACCGTGCACCCAGCAGACGCTCCTTATAAATTGGCTGTGGAGGCTGCTGACGTACACGCGTAAATATATGCGGCGCGTAGTCGGCACGCGAGCCTGTATGCTTAACCGCAGCAGCGAAGGATCTAGCTCCTTCATAGACGCGCGGTACACCGAATAACATCGCATATAAACGTTTGCCGAATTCAATTCTCTCTTCTATATTTTCAAACCGCTCCAAAATAAGACCAGAGAGCCGCAGCGCAAACGCTCCTTCCCCTTTTCCCGGGCCATTGCCATAGGGGAAAATAACCCCGTTCAGCTGAAGCAGCGATTGCAGACCAAAAAATAACGTATGCAGCACCTTCTCTCGAAAAAAGGGAAGCTGTACAACACGCTGCTCGATATAATGCTGCTCATTAACGATTAATGCGATCGTTAGCGGCACCGCGTCGCGATCTCGCCAGTACTGCTTCCAGACCGGCGCCATAAACGAGGATACGCCAAAAGCAGGCAGCAGATGGAACAAGCTCCTCCCCTCGCGCCTGCTCCGTTCATACAAGAGCAGCTGCGGATAAGCATCTTGAAATATCAATGCATTCGCCTGCTCCAAAAAACGAAACACGGCCAACCGCTGTTCCGAGTTCAGCAGCCATGGAAGCCACTCGCCTTGCAAGTCAGTCATATTCCAGCCGCCATTACGGGACACCATATGCGCAAGCAGCGCCCAGTGCAGCTCCGGAGTGCGGAAATACAAAATACGATAGGCTTCCGTTCTCGTCACATTATTCCGATTGGCAGCAGCAGTCTCAGCGCGAATTCGTTCGATTAGCGCAAGCTCCTCTTCATTCCAGCTTGGCACCGCTGAAGCATCAGCAGATTCAAAATGCTTCGACCATGCATACTTCAATTTTGCAACGGAAGAAGCTGAAAGCTGCAGCGGTGTTGCTTCCGCAATCATCGCATCCGATGCGCTCATTGCCCCCCACTTGCCGACTGCATAGTCAAACGCAGCGCTGGGGAGCGCGAGCAGCTGCCCTAGCCAGTAACCGAATGTCCGGCGATAAGACCGTCCCTCATGCTTTTTGTCCATTGTCAGTGCTCCTCCTATCGCGTCGTTGACTATACATTGCTAAACCCTATAGTATCCAGTATCAGCCACAGAGCAGTTCGTCATACTGTGTATGCAACATATGCGATTCGAGCGCTCACGATGTATAATAAAAGCATTAGAAAGGAGATGACAGCCATGTGCGGAAGGTATACACTCACGGTTACGTTGGAAGAGCTGATGGTTAGGTATATGATCGAAGAAACGATGGTACCTTTTCACCGTCCGAAATATAATATAGCTCCGAGCCAGCAGGTGCTGACCATTATAAATGATGGCCAAAATAATCGGCTAGGCGAGCTGAAGTGGGGACTTGTGCCGCCATGGGCGGATGATCCAAAAATTGGTTTCCAGATGCTGAATGCTCGATCAGAGACAGCAGCGAGCAAACCTGCCTTTCAGGCCCCGCTGCAGCGCAAGCGCTGCCTCATCCCTGCCGATGGTTTCTATGAATGGAAAACGACAGCACAAGGCAAACAGCCGATGCGCTTCGTGCTTAAGAACCGCTCCTTATTCAGCATGGCCGGTCTGTACGAGACCTGGATTTCTCCTGAAGGGACCAAAATAAATAGCTGTACGATTCTAACAACTACGCCAAACGAGCTCGTTTCCGAGGTTCATGATCGCATGCCGGTCATTTTGCGGCCCGAGGCAGAGCAGCTGTGGCTGAACCGCGCGGTAACGGACGTTAAGATGATCACTCCACTCCTTAAGCCGTACTCATCGCATGAGCTTGAAGCTTACCCTGTCTCCCTTGCAGTCGGAAGCGTCCGTAACGACGACTCTTCTTTAATCGAGCGCATTGAAGTGGACGAGCAGCTCGAGCTATGGTAGCAGCAAACCAAGCGGAACGATATTCTCGTTGCCAAATAAAAAAAAATCGCTGACCAAAGCGGTCAGCGAAACATCCCCCACAGTTTCAGCAAATGAAACGTGTTGTTCGGGTCAATCTTTTGCGCCATAATGAAAGCAACAATCTGGTCTTCCTGTGTATCCGTAAGCTGCTCCTGCAAAATAACGGACGCCGCTTTCACAAGCCGTCTAACCTTTGGCCGGTCTTGCAAATCGTATTTGGTCACATTTCCTAGCAGGTCCTTAATCCGTTCCTTCACAGCAGGGTTTTTCATTTTGTATTTAACACGCTCGACCAGCTGAGGCTTAATCCCATAGTTTTGGTAACTCACTTCGTTGACACMTCCATCAGGCAATCCAGTCACATCGTTAAACTATATGCCGAAAGGAGGTGAATATTGCCTAGTCTAGCTGTTCTCCTTGAAAAAATTGATCCTGCTCCAGCAAGCTGCGCAATCTAACGAACGACTCATTCGTCCAAAAATCATCTCGTCCTGTTAATTCAGCGGCATCATCCCTAGCAAGCTCCAGCAGCTCATAGTCAGCGACCATGTCAGCCAAACGAAACTCTGGCAAGCCGCTTTGCTTCGTGCCAAAAAAATCGCCCGGACCACGAATCTCAAGATCCCGCTTAGACACTTCAAATCCGTCATCCGTGTCCGTCATGACCTTCATTCGCTCGCGTCCCGTTTCTGATTTCGGATCGGCTACTAATATACAATGCGATTGATGCTCTCCCCGCCCTACACGTCCTCGCAGCTGATGCAGCTGGGATAATCCGAATCTCTCCGAATCCATAATGATCATAAGTGTCGCATTAGGAACGTCGACGCCCACCTCAACGACCGTCGTCGCCACAATCACATGCGTTTCATTTGCGCCAAAAGCACCCATCACGCTTTCTTTCTCCGCAGCTGAAAGGCGTCCATGCAGCAGGCCCACCCGCAAATCAGGAAACGACTGCTGCGTTTGCACATACAGATCAATCGCATTTTGTACATCGAGCTTCTCCGACTCCTCGATCAGCGGGCAGATGATGTAAGCTTGACGCCCCTTGTTTACTTCTTTCCTTATAAAAGCGAGCACACGCTCCATCATGCTGTGCTTCACCCAATACGTCTTAATCGGCTTGCGCCCATGCGGCCGCTCGCGAATCGTCGACACGTCCATATCGCCGAATGCGGTAATCGCCATCGTTCTCGGAATCGGCGTTGCTGTCATCGTAAGCACATCGGGGTTCATCCCTTTGCGCCGCAGCACGCTCCGCTGATTGACACCGAAACGATGCTGTTCATCCACAACGACGAGCCCAAGGCTCCGAAAAAAAACATCGTCCTGAATTAGAGCATGCGTTCCAACGACGATATCAATCATGCCCATTTGAAGCCCCGCAAGCACATCCCTGCGTTTGCGCTCTGTTACACTTCCTGTTAGAAGAGCAACCTCAATTCCGAGCTCTGCGAACATTTTTGTAAGCGAGCGCATGTGCTGATCAGCCAGTATTTCTGTTGGCACCATCAAAGCCCCTTGATGACCTGATTTCACCGCAACATACAGTGCAATAGCTGCCACAACCGTTTTGCCGGAGCCAACGTCGCCTTGAAGCAGCCGATTCATACAGGACGGCCTTCTCATATCGACACAAATTTCATTAACGACCTTCTTCTGGGCATCTGTCAGCTCAAACGGAAGGGTTGCGGCAAATTGACGAATCGTCTCACTCTCAATTCGATGTGCGATGCCATCATTCCGCTTGCGATTAAGAGCCCGATAAGCTTGGAGCTTCAACTGAAACAGAAACAGCTCCTCGTATACCAATCGTTTGCGCGCCTGCAGTCCTTCCTTCGTATCATCCGGCAAATGAATGCGATGCACCGCGTCGCGTCTGGGCATCAAATGATGCTGCTCCACAAGCTCAAACGGCAAAATCTCTTCAATCATCGACCCATATTGCGTCAACGCTTGACGCACGGTCTTCCGCATCCAAGGCTGTGTGATGCTTCCGCCTACCGAATAAACCGGCTGCAGCGTTCCCGATTTGGCCGGTCCGCCGCTGCCAGGAAACTCTGAGTCCGATATCGTCATTTGCAAGCGCTGTTGCTCCCACTTGCCCGTAAGCATAATCTCACGGCCAATGACAAGCTGGTCCTGCAGAAAATGCCGATTAAACCAGACTGCCGTCACGAGCCACTGCCCAACCTCAACCTTGCATGTTAATCTTGATTTGCTTTTTCCATATCGCTGCAGCATAGGAATGCCTCGGACATGTCCTAGAACCGTCACCTTCTCGCCTTCCTTTACATCCGTCAGCTCACGAATGCGATAATCCTCATAGCGAAATGGAAAATAATCAAGTATATCCGCCACTGTTCTCACGCCAAAGGCGTGAAGCTCCAATTCCTTGGGAGCACTCACGCCTTTGATTTGCCGAACAGAAATTTGATCAAGTGTCATTTTACGATCACATCCTGTACATAAACACGGCCGATGTGCCAGGTCCCGTATGCGTGCCGATAACAGCACCTACCGTCGTCCAGTTCATTTCTTGTACATTGAACTGGGCTTTCAATAGCTCACACAAATCCTCAGCTGTGTCTTTACTGAAAGAATAAGCCATAGTCATACCGACCGGCTCATCGCCATACGTTTGTTTCAATAGTTCAATAATACGAGCCATCGCCTTCTTAGAGCCGCGCACTTTATCTACAGCTAGCACAACACCATCTTTGTCCAAAGATAAGATTGGCTTTATGTTAAGAATCGAACCGATCAGCGCTGATGCTTTGCCAATTCGACCGCCCTTTTGCAAATATTCCAGCGTGTCGACTAGAAAGTATAAATTAGTACTGCGCTCAAGACGCTCAATCTCTTCGATAATCCGTTCTTTCGATTCGCCTGCTTGTGCCATTTCGGCAGCTCTCACAACACGTAGTCCGAAACCGTATGAAGCAGATTTAGAATCGATTATCGTAATATCCGCTTCTTGCTCGAGCATGGATTGAGCAATGACAGCCGATTGATACGTACCGCTGAGCGCGGCCGACAAATGAATAGAAATAATAGGTGAATCAGCGTCCTCCGCAATCAAGCGCTCATATACTTCTGAGAACTCGTTTGGTGATGGCTGAGATGTTGTAGGAAGAACAGATGACTGCGCAAGCTTCTCGTAGAATTGTTCGGACGTAATCGTCACGGCATCTAGAAACGTCTCCTCGCCAAACAGCACCTTAAGGGGAACTACCGATATCCCCAAGCGCTTCTTGACCTCTTCCGGAATATCAGATGTGCTATCCGTTACTATTCGGACCTTTCCCATGGCCATTTCCTCCCATTGTTAGAACGATTACATTTACTCCAAAGCAAAAACATACGGATACAGCGGTTGTCCGCCTTTTTGCAATTCAAGCTCCAGATCAGGATACTGCTCTCCGATCCATTCGCATAACGACGCCGTTTCTGTCGCTTCCGCATCCTCACCTGACAAAATCGTCAGCAAATCTCCACCTGCATCGAGCATGTTAGCAATGAGCGATTGGCAGGCTTCGAGCAAGCTTGCTTTGGATACAACTATCGTCTTTTCTTTAATGCCGATGTAATCACCCTCGCGAATATCCACACCTTCAATGGTCGTATCTCGCACAGCCTTTGTTACTTGTCCCGATATAACCTGCTCAGCAGCGTTTTTCATCCATGCGCTATTTCGTTCAGCCGTCTCGTCTTCCTTAAAAGCAAGTACAGCGGCTAAACCCTGAGGTATCGTGCGAGTTGGGATAATCGTAACATTCCGCTCGCTAAGCTCAGCAGCTTGTTCAGCTGCCAAAATAATATTTCCGTTATTCGGTAATATATAGATATGCTCTGCTGACAGAGCCTCGATCGCCTTCACAAAATCTTCTGTGCTCGGATTCATCGTCTGACCGCCAGACAACACCGTATCCACTTCATTTTCGAGGAAAATGTTCGTAATCCCCTCGCCTAGAGCAACAGCAATAATTCCAAACGGCGCCCATTCAAATACTTGACCAGGCGGAACTCCCTGTACGGCCTGCCCTGCAAGCAGTTCTGCTGCAGAATAGTCAACAACGGCTGAATCCTCTGCCTCATGCTCAAGCAAATCACGATGCTGCTCGCGCATATTAAGAATATGAATATCGGTTAATTCTCCGTAAGGAAGCGATAGGTTCAGTACGTCTCCCGGTTTGCGAGAGTGTACATGAACTTTAATAATATCGTCTTCTGTTATGACCAATATAGAGTCTCCATCTTTCCCAAGAGCACGTTTGTAAGCGGATTCATCAAAAAACGCTCCCGCTTGTCCGCTTAGCTTGCGATTGATAAAAAATTCCATATCGTATAAAAATTCAATAGCTTCCGTCGCTAAGCGTGCTTGTGCCGAGATCGGCTCTTGCTTGCGAATTGGTGGCACGATAATAGGAACAGCCACTTCTTCAGGTGGAGCTGCTTCTGACGGCATCGAATAAGTATCAAGCTGGCCATCGATTTCTGCTAGGCTGCGTACGAAACCCTCATAAATAAACACGAGACCTTGTCCGCCAGAATCGACTACGCCAACCTGCTTTAGTACAGGCAATAAATCAGGCGTACGCTGCAAAGCTTCATATGCCTTCTGATGCACCTCGTGCATCAACTCAGCCACGTCACTCGTTCTACGGGCGTACTGAACGGCATGCTTCGCAGCTTCCTTGGCAACGGTAAGAATCGTTCCTTCTACAGGCTTTACGACAGCTTTATAAGCGAGGTCAACACCGTATTGCAAAGCAGCGGCTATTTGCACCGTTCCCGCTTCTTCAAGACCGGCAAGCGACCTGGAGAAACCTCTGAACAGCTGTGACAAGATAACGCCGGAATTGCCCCGAGCCCCCATCAGCAGCCCCTTAGATAAGGCTTCTGTCGTTTTTCCAATGCTGCTTGACGGCTTGCTGCGCAGCTCGCGAACGCCTGAGGACATCGTTAAGTTCATGTTTGTTCCCGTGTCGCCATCCGGCACTGGGAATACATTTAATGCATTAACGTGCTCTGCGTTTCGCTGTAAATAATCCGCGCCGAGCAGTGCCATTGCGGTAAAATCAGATCCGTTTATAAAGCGCTTACTCAACGAAATTTCCCTCCCTGTTACTTAAGTACCCTGACATCCTGCACAATTATATGGACTTCTTCCACTTGTAGACCGATTACGTCGTTCAGCACATATTTTACCTTGGATTGAATGTTATGCGCTACCTCGGAAATTTTTGTTCCATAGCTTACGATGATGTAGAGATCAATATGCAATTCTTCATTTACTCGTCTAACTTCAACGCCGCGAGTCAAATTGTCTCGTCCGAGCAACTCGGCAATTCCGTCCTTTAGCTGTTTGCGTGAAGCCATCCCGACAAGTCCATAACAATCCATGGCCGCAGAGCCCGCAATAATGGCTATGCAATGGTCTGAGACATGTATGGAACCTAATTCTGTGCTTAGCTGCATTGGCATGGAAATACACTCCCTTACTGTATGTATTATGGACTAAGTATTATTGTACTATAAACGGCTCCTTTATAGAAGTCTGTTCAATAAATCCAGTTATTCTGCATGGTTGCTCGCTTTAAAAGCGATAAAGAACATCCTTGTCCTTATATTTAGGTTGAACAGAACCAATGTTTGTGATACGATATTCAAGTGTGTTTAAATGTTATTTCGCTTACGAATGAATTTTTCCTCACGCATAACGAAGCCATATTAATGGAATCCGTTTTGTTCAAGCAAGATTTAAAGGAGGTGTAGTCATGTCCCGCAAATGTTTTCTTACAGGTAAAGCACCTGGTAAAGGTAACAACGTTTCCCACGCAAACAACAAAACTCGTCGTTCTTGGGGCGTAAACGTGCAAAAGGTTCGCATTTTGGTTGATGGTAAACCGAAACGTGTTTATGTTAGCACACGCGCACTTAAAGCTGGTAAAGTTACACGCGTATAATGATGGCAATGGCCATAGACAAAATTTCATGCCTCATCCCTCCTCAGACACGCTCATCGAATTTATCCGTGACAACATTACTACGCTCATGTAAACATCCTATGCGTCGTCAGTTTGTCCTATTCCATAGTGCGTCTGAGGGAAAAGCCTATTATGCGCCCGTTATTGGCATTGGATTATCTCTTATATATATAATAGCCGCTCCAACGACAGCAATTAGTAAATAAAATACGATCGATAGCGCGAAAAAAGCGATTCGTATTCCCAGCTTTTCAAATCTCCGGAAAAACCGAATGCCCACGTACAATGCGAGCAGCGAGAAGAGATACCGATAAAAATCCGATATCATCGAGAATAGCGCTAGCAGCAGTCCGGCAAGAAATGTATACATCAACAGCCAGAGTGTTGTTTTCAACCGTTCATTCATCGCAGTACCTCCTAGCGCAATACYGCGATTGCCGCGGCTCGGTCTACCTCTGAGAACACGGCGCTTCCTGCCACAAGCACATTAGCGCCAGCTTCACGAATGACTGCTGCCGTTGTTTGATTAACACCACCGTCAACCTGGACATGAACATCATCTAGTCCTTGCTCCTCCAGCATCGCACGAAGCTGGCGCAGCTTCACTAGCGAATAAGGAATGAACTTCTGTCCCCCGAATCCAGGGTTAACCGTCATAATAAGCACAAGATCAAGATCATGCAAAATAGGCTCCAGCACAGAAACAGGTGTTGCCGGATTAATCGCTACGCCAACAGGCAGCCCTTTTTCTCTTATGTAATGAACGGTTCTATGCAAATGCACGCAAGCTTCAGCATGAATAGTAATGCGGTCCGCGCCTGCTGCAATATAATCCTCAATTGAAAGTTCCGGACGTTCAATCATCAGATGCACATCAAAAGGAAGCTTCGTCACAGGCCTGATAGCTGAAATGACCGGCGGTCCAAAAGTTAGATTGGGGACAAAATGACCGTCCATCACGTCGATGTGAATCCAATCTGCTCCTGCCGCTTCGACAGCTTGAACTTCCTCTCCTAGCCTTGCAAAGTTGGCCGATAATATGGAAGGGGCAATAATCGTCATAATTGTTAGTACCTCCGTTTTTTCTCTCTCATCTCCGTCAAAAACAGCAAGTAGTGGTCATGCCTGCTTTTTTCTATTTTCCCGCTCTCAACCGCAGCAAGCACGGCGCAGCCTGGTTCGCTTACATGCGTGCACCCACGGAATTTACAATCGGGAGACAGCTCGCGCATTTCTACAAAACAATAACCTAAATCTTCGATTCCCAGCTCCTGAAAGTCCAGCTGGCTGAAACCTGGTGTATCAGCGACTAAGCCGCCTCCAATTTCAATAAGCTCCACATGCCTCGTTGTATGCTTGCCTCGTCCAAGACGATTGCTGATTTCATTTGTCTCCAGCTTAAGACCAGGAACAATCGCATTAAGCAGTGATGACTTGCCTACGCCTGATTGTCCGGCAAATACAGCCATATGGCCTTTCAGCTTTTCTTGAAATGGAGCAATGCCTTCTCCCAAACGAGAGCTTGTCCCGAACACTTCATATCCAAGTGCTCTGTATATACGATTAACGGAGGCAGCCGCAGCTTGCGCCTCCTCCGTTTCCAAACCGTCTTTCTCTAAGTCCTGCTTGCTTAAGCATAATACTGCTGGTATGCCAGCATGCTCGATATGCACAAGGAACTTATCCAGCAATTGCAAATTGAGAGCAGGCTCTGTAACCGAAAACACAAGAATCGCAAGATCGATATTCGCAACTGGCGGTCGAATAAGCTCTGATGTACGAGGCAGCAGCTCCTCGACGGTTCCTTCACCGTTCTCCGTCAAGCTATACATCACTGCATCGCCTACAAGCGGCGTTAAGCCCTTATTCTTAAAGACGCCTCTAGCGCGGCATTGGACTGTTGCCGAGTCCGACGCCGCATTCTCCGCTCTTACGTAGTAATAACCGCTGAGCGCTTTTACTATCGTGCCTTTGAGATGACCCTCTTTGCTATTATGGCTGTTGCTGCTCTTGCTGCTGCTCTTCTTCAATTGGCTCATCATTGTTTTGGGTAACCTCCGTTTGTGTCGGCGCTTCTGTTTCCTTCACTTCATTACCCGGAATAGTCAAATTGGATGAATTCGTGCCATTGACTATTTCTTTGTACGTAATTGTTTTGATATCAATAAACTGATTGTCTCGGAATACCGTTACTCTGGCTTCCGTATCCGGTGAGACAAGAACGGTAACTACGAAGGTTTCCATTCCTGTAATTTTACGTTTCTCTGATACAATATTTTCACCGCGTGCATCGGAGTATTCAATTCGAACTTCACTTGCTTTGCCTGCTTCCGCCGGTGAAATCATAATATTAAACTTATGCTCTTTCGCATCGGCTGGCGGCCCTGAGCTGACAGTGATTGTAATTTTTTCCCCTTTGGTTACTTTCTCATTAGGTTGGAATGGACTTTGGCTAATGACATGATCCTTCTCATGCAAATAACTCGGAGCATACAAAATATCAGCTTTGTCTAATGTAAGCTCGTATGCTTTGATCAAATCCTTGGCTACGTCAAGCGGCTTGTTAATTAAGTTAGGCATCTCAACGGTCTCGCGGCCTTTGCTGACTACGAATTTAAATTCAACCGATTCAGGATTGTAGGATTCACCCGGTTTTGGCGACTGCTGAATGATCGTATCTGGAGCTTCCTCACTGAAAACAGGATCTTCAATAACGATTTGATCCTCTGTTATCCCAAGTGCAATAAGCTCATCAATAGCGGTCTGCAGCGCTTTCCCAACATAATTATCAATTTCCTCTAGCTCAGGTCCGTCACTCACCGTTAATTGAATAAGGGAGCCTTCCTTCACTCGCATATTCATCTTTGATTGACTTATAACCTGATCCTTCGGAATTTCCTTGTTATGCTCGCGAATGGTTGGATCCTCTATCTTAAGCCCCGCGCCCTCAATCATTTGACGCGCTTCAATTTCGGTTTTGCCTACGACAGTAGGCACGTCTACTTCTGCAACATCAAGCACCCCAAGAAGTTTGATGAAGCCAAATATAATAATCGCCAGTATGAGCAGTGTAACACCTACGACAGTAAGCGGTTTTTTCCAGCTCTTGGACTTTGGCTGCAATTCAACTTCTTTTTGCTGCTCATCATTTGCCGAGCTGACAGGCCGCGCGATCTCTTGTGTTGTTTCTGCTGGCCGAATATCGCCGCGAATAGCAGGCATCACTCGCGTCTCTTCCAAATCATTAACATGTGCGAATGTGATTTTGGGTTCCTTCAACCGATCGGGACGAAGGCAGGTATCCAAATCCAGCAGCATTTCATGTGCTGAATTATAACGTTCACTTGGATTTTTACGCATCGCTTTGAGAATAACATTCTCAACGCTTTGCGGAATATGCGGATTAACGATTCGCGGCTCCTCGAAATTTTCTTGCAAATGCTTCAAAGCTACGCTGATTGGGCTCTCGCCAAGAAACGGCAGCTTAGCTGTCAGCATTTGATAGAGCACGATGCCAAGCGAATATAAGTCAGACTTTTCTCCGGTATTGATTCCTTTGGCATGCTCAGGGGAAAAATAGTGAACCGATCCGATAACCGAGCCTGTCTGTGTAATCGTGGATGAAGTAACCGCCCTTGCGATACCAAAATCCGTAACCTTTACACGACCATTTTTGCCAATTAATATATTATGCGGCTTAATATCACGATGAATAATGTGATTTTGATGCGCGTGATCAAGCGCATCTGCAATTTGCATAGCAATGCGCACCGCTTCATCTGGCTGCAACGGCGCTCGTTCTTGTATAATTTCATTCAAATTATGGCCTTCAATATATTCCATAACGATATAATGCGTATCTTCTTCTTGTCCTACATCATAAATGCTGACGACATTCGGATGAGATAGCGCAGCTGCTGACTGTGCTTCACGACGGAATCGGCGAATAAATTCTTCATCATGCACAAATTGCTGCCGCAGCACCTTCACTGCGACTTTTCTATTTAGCAGCACATCATGCGCTTTATACACAAGCGCCATCCCGCCGCCGCCTATGCGAGTCAATATTTCATAACGTCCGCCTAAATCCTGTCCAATCATCCTTGTCACCCCTCTCGATTCGTGCCAGCTGCTTCTTGGAGAAGTACGACAGTTATATTGTCGTCCCCGCCTGCTTGCAGCGCAAGCGAAATGAGATGATCAGCTTTTGCATCCAGCTCAAGTTGATCCGTCGTGACCGTTTGCAGCATTTCCTGATCGCTCACCATATTTGATAATCCATCGCTGCACAGCAGCAGCACGTCCTGTGCGGACCATTCTACCGCTTGAACATCGATTTCAACTTGAGAATCCGTACCAACTGCACGAGTCAGTACGTTGCGCCTTGGGTGGTGAGCAGCCTCCTCTGCGCTAAGCTGGCCAGACTTGACCAATTCATTCACAAGTGTATGATCATTCGTTAATTGTGTAATGACGCCCTCGGTAATCTTGTAAGCGCGACTGTCTCCCACATGGCCAATAATAGCGTTGTCCTGTTTCACTAAAGCGGCCACGATCGTAGTACCCATATTCCGATACTGCTCGTTCTGGGAAGCAAGCTCAAAGACAGCGTCATTCGCCTGCGAAATCGCTTGTCTTATGAGCATTTTTCCTTCTTGCAGAGACAAGTCCTCTTTAGCGGCGCTTTTCTCCAGCATGCTTCGGAAAGCGTCAACTGCCCTTTGGCTTGCAACGTCTCCAGCCTGATGGCCGCCCATGCCATCAGCTACGATGGCAAGCGTTACTCCATTATTCAGTTGACTTACCCATGATTGGTCTTCATTGACATGACGAACCCGTCCAATATCACTGCGGTTTGCCGTTAACAATCAATCATCACCTCGCCTGAGACTCCATATGTTTTGCTCTTAATTGGCCGCATGCAGCTGCAATGTCATGCCCTTGTTCCCTGCGGATCGTTACACTCACTTTATTTTTCTCAAGTACACGCTGGAATTCAAAGATGTCCTCGCGCGGAGTCCGAACATAATTGCGTTCAGGAACATGGTTTACAGGAATCAAGTTAACATGGCACAACATTCCTTGCAGCACATCTGCCAGCTCCTGCGCATGCTCAGCTTGATCATTAACACCGCCGATCAAGGCGTATTCAAATGTTATTCTCCGGCCAGTCTTCGCAATATAGTTATGGCAAGCTGCCATTACATCAGCAAAAGGAAAACGACGGTTAACCGGCATGAGCTTTGAGCGAAGCGCATCATTTGGCGCATGGATCGATAGCGCCAAGTTGATTTGTGTATTCTCCTCGGCAAACTTGTACATGCTCGGCACGATGCCGCTAGTCGAAACCGTAATGTGGCGCTGACCGATGTTAAGGCCTTTCTCGTGGATCATAATACGCAAGAAAGCCATCGTTGCATCATAGTTCTCGAACGGCTCCCCAGAACCCATAATAACGATGCTAGATACGCGTTCTCCGGTAGCATCAAGCATCATCTGAGCTGTAACAACCTGCGCTACGATCTCGCCCGCAGTCAAGTTGCGTTTCAAGCCGCCAAGCGTCGAAGCACAAAACGTACAGCCGATTCGGCAGCCGACCTGTGTCGTTACACAAATACTGTTGCCGTAGTTATGGCGCATAATAACAGTCTCAATCGCGTGGGCATCATGGAGTCCGAATAGAAACTTCACGGTTCCGTCCTTTGATTCAAACTTTGTAATCTCATTAAGCGTAATAATTTGGAAGTTCTCCTCCAGCTTATCGCGAAGGGCTTTCGATAGGTTGGACATATCTTCAAAGCTCTTTACCCGCTTCACATATAACCAATCAAACAGCTGTCCGCCGCGAAATGCCGGCTCACCATTATCTGTCATCCATTGTTGAAGCTGTTCGAGCGTGTAGTCATATATGCATGGTTTCATTTCATCACACCTGTACCTTTATAGTAGGACGGCTCATAGAAGCTGAACACCGCCATCGATTTATTTTACCACAAACGCCCATGTTCAGCCATAAGCAGCGATTATGGACGCTTTACCATCCTTGCTATGAAAAATCCGTCACTGTCAAAATGCTGCGGAAGCAACTGAGCTTGACCATTAAAATGCTCATCGATGGCTCCAGCTTTCATCAGCTGATCGACAATAGCCTCTGGCCAATTGCGATCCAATTCAAATTCAGGATGCTCCTGCAGAAACCGAGCTACTTGCTGCTCATTTTCTTCCTTCTCTATCGTACATGTACTATAAACAAGCACACCGCCAGGGCGCACTAAATCACATACTGAATGCAATAAACGCTGTTGAATGGCAGCGATATCCGATACATCACCTGCGGTTTTGGTCCATTTGATTTCCGGCTTGCGTCTAATAACGCCGAATCCAGAGCATGGTGCGTCAAGCAGCACGGCATCCATCGATTGCGGTTTGAAGCGCTCGCCTAATTTGAGAGCATCTTCGGTAATCGCTTCAACATTGCGCAGCTTCAAGCGCTCGGTTTGCGTCACGATTAAATCACGTTTATGCGCATGCAAATCATTCGCCCACACCTTGCCTTTGCCGCCCATCAGTTCTGCCAAATGCGCGCTCTTTCCACCTGGTGCCGCGCAGCAATCCAGCACTTGCATGCCGGCTTTTGGCGCTACAACTTCAGCTACCAGCATGGAGCTTTCATCCTGTACCGACCATACTCCCTCGCGGAATCCGTCAGTATCGGCCAGATTGCCTCCGCGATTAATCGTAATACCTGCAGGAGCAATGACAGAAGGCTCAGCTTCATATCCAGCTGCTTTTAGAAGCTCGATCGCCTCTTCACGATTGCCTCTTAGCGTATTAGCGCGAACGCTTGTATGCGGATGCTCATTGCCCGCTGCGCAAATAGCTTCTGCCTGCTCATAACCGTATGCCTTAGCCCAGCGGCTTACTAGCCATTCTGGATAGGAATGCCGCAGCGCAATTTGCATAATTGGATCTTTATGTTTAATTTCAGATGGCTGCAGCTCAGCTCGTCCGCGATCGATACTGCGGAGCACGCCGTTAACCATACCTGAAATACCGGAATGTCCGCGTTTCTTTGCAATCGTAACCGCTTCATTCACAGCAGCATGTGCCGGAATGCGATCTAAGTACAATAGCTGATAAGCACTCATTCGAAGCAGCTGATGCACCCAAGGCTCAAGCTTATTCAGCCCTTTGGATACAAAGCGGCTAAGCCAGTAATCAAGCGTCACTTGTCGCTGAATCGTGCCGTAAACAAGCTCGGTAACAAGCCCGGCGTCCGCTCGCTGCAAACCTGCATCCTGCAATGTGCGATTAAGCTGCAAATTGCTGTATGCACCGGTTTGTGCGACCTTTACTAATGTATCCATTGCCAGCTCACGCGGAGATTTCACCTTGCGCGGCCCCGGCTGCTGTTGTCCATTTTGAGCAGACTGCCCGCCGGCAGCAGGTCGTTTATGACCTGCTTTCGCTCCGGATTTTCCTTTTGCCCGGTTGCTGCTATTGCGATTTGGACTTGGTTTTTGTGTACTTTCCGTCATGCTGCTCCACCATCTCCTAATCGTGTGCCCGCTTCTAATCGTGCACCCTTAAGCCAATCTGCTGCGGTCATCGTTCTTTTTCCAGCGGGCTGAATTTCTTTCAGCACTAGTACGCCTTCACCCGTTTGAACATGAATGCCGCTGCTGTCTGCTGCAACTACGGTCCCTGGCTCAGCAGCAGCATTAGCCGCTGTGGCTGCCGAAGGCACTCCGCAATTCCACACTTTGAACACTTCTCCGKTTAAGTACGTAAAGGCGCCGGCCATTGGCGACAAACCTCGCACCTGATTAAAGATGGCACGCGCAGGTCTTGTCCAATCAATTCGTTCATCATCGCGGGTCAAATTCGGTGCATAGGTTGCTTGCTCATGCTGCTGCGGCTCGGCTTTTACTTCTCCCGCAACGATAGCAGGAAGCGTCTTGCCGAGCAGCTCAGCACCTGCGATGCTCAGCTTCTCAAACATCGTGCCCGATGTATCCTCATCGGTAATTGGAAGCTCCACGACGCTAATCATATCGCCGGTGTCCAGTCCTTCTGCCATATACATAATCGTCACGCCAGTTGAACTCTCGCCATTTATGATCGACCGCTGTATAGGTGCGCCGCCGCGATATTTCGGCAGCAGCGAGCCATGCACGTTGATACATCCAAGTCGAGGGATTTCCAGCAGCGCCTTAGGCAATATTTGGCCGTAGGCTGCCGTTACGATAAGATCCGGCTGCATCTCAGCAACCATTGCAACCGCCTCCGCACTTCGCATGCGCTCAGGCTGGAGCACTGGCAGTCCAAGCGACAACGCCGCTTCCTTTACAGGCGGCGGCGTCAGCGTTTTTTTGCGGCCCTTCGGCCGATCAGGCTGTGTAACAACAGCGACAACATTATATTGCTGCTCAAGGAGCAGCTTCAAAGAGGGAACGGCAAATTCTGGCGTCCCCATAAATACGATACGCATGAAGCTATTCGCCGCCTTTTCTAGCTCTTTCCGAAATGTCGTAGATGCTCTCCGCCAAATCGGTAAACAAAATGCCGTTCAAATGATCAACTTCATGCTGGAACGCGCGAGCGAAGTAACCAGATGCTTGAACGGTAAACGTCTGTCCGCTGCTGTCTTGTCCGGTTACCACAATGCGATCAGCACGCAGCACGTCGCCATTAAGATTCGGAATGCTAAGGCAGCCCTCAGGACCAAGCTGCTCTCCTTCTTGCTCTACGATGACGGGATTAACCATCTCGACCAAACCATTCTCATCGCCTACATCTACTACAATAACACGCTTCGAAATGCCGATTTGAGGAGCTGCAAGACCTACTCCCTCTGCATCGTACATCGTCTCAGCCATATCTTTTAACAGCTTTTGCAAGTTAGCATTAAATTTCGTTACTTCCTTCGCCACTTCCCGCAATACCGGATCTGGCTCTTTTACAATTATACGGATACTCATAGTATTCCCTTCCTTTACGTTCATTAAAATAGTAATAGCTATTTATAATATAACTTGTGGATCTACGTCAATACTGAATTGCACCTGGCGCTGCGGCGGTCCATCCGTAAACGGGACGAGTGCCTTGCGAACAAGGGCCGATGCATCGATACTCCCACGATATTTTATCACACATTGAAAACGGTAGCGATCTTTCATTCTAGAAATCGGCGAAGCTACTGGCCCAAGCACCTCCAGCGCTCGACCAAAACCGCTGCTGAGCGAAATAAGGACGCCTTCATTTTCCGCTAATTCTCGCAGATCAGAAGCAAACCGTTCACTAATGGAAGATAGCAGCGGCAGCTGCTCATGAGACATCGTAACGAGAATCAGTCTGCAATAAGGCGGATAGCCCATTGCACTGCGATGACGCAGCTCTTCACTCACAAAAGCAGTATAGTCATGCTGCTGAGCGGTTACTACAGCATAATGCTCGGGAGCATAGGTTTGAATGACGACTTCGCCTGGCAAATGATGCCTGCCTGCACGTCCCGCAACCTGTGTAAGCAATTGAAACGTTCGCTCCGCTGCGCGAAAATCAGGCAAATTAAGCGATGTATCGGCAGCAATTACGCCAACTAGAGTAACAAAAGGAAAATCAAGACCTTTCGCTACCATTTGCGTACCGAGCAGTACATCCGCTTTACGCTCGCCAAACTGCTTCAGAAGCTTTTCATGCGAATTCTTTTCTGTAGTTGTATCCACATCCATGCGAATAACACGAATGCCCGGGAACAGCTTTGAGAGCTCTTCCTCAACCCGCTGCGTTCCCGTTCCAAAATAACGAATATGCTCGCTTTGACAAGAAGGACATGTGGTTGGGGCCTGCTCGGCATGCCCGCAATAGTGGCAGCGCAGCGCCCGTGATTTCTGATGATAGGTCAATGAAATATCGCAGTGGGGACAAGCTGCAGTATAGCCGCAAGACCTACACATCACAAATGTTGAGTAACCGCGTCTATTTAGAAGCAGTACGGATTGCTCTCCGCGCTCGAGCCTATCAGCAAGCGAGCTGTGCAGCAAGCGGCTGAACATCGAGCGGTTGCCTTCCTTCAGCTCCTCGCGCATGTCGATAACGGCAACCGGCGGAAGCGGTCTGTCGCCTACACGGCTAGGCATTGGCAGCAATGCCGGCTCGCGGCCTTCGTCACGGGCAGACAGCGGCCGGCTAGCCGCTGCAAAGGATTCCAGCGATGGCGTTGCCGAACCGAGAACGACTGCCGCTCCATGCTGCTTCGCTCTTCTGACCGCCACATCGCGAGCATGATACTTCGGACTTTCCTCCTGTTTATAGGAGGATTCATGTTCTTCATCAATTATAATAAGCCCAATTCGTTCAAATGGTGCAAAAATAGCGGAACGTGCGCCAATGGCTACCTGAACTTGGCGGCTGCGAATTTTTCGCCACTCATCGTATCGCTCGCCATTCGAAAGCCGGCTATGCAGCACAGCAACTGCGTCGCCAAACCGTCCTTTAAACCGCTCAACCATTTGGGGAGTCAGCGAAATTTCAGGAACGAGTACAATGGCCTGCTTCTCCTGCTCCAAGCAAAATTGAATCGACTGCAAATAAACTTCCGTTTTCCCGCTTCCCGTTACGCCATGCAGCAGCATCGTCTGAGGCTCGCCCGCATCAACAGCTCTAACGATACGGTCATAAACATCTTTCTGGCCTTCTGTCAGCTCTAGCGGAGTCGTACGTTCAAATTCTCTACCCGCGTAAGGATCGCGCTGCTGCTCTACCTCTCTAAGCTCAAGCAGTCCTTTCTCTGCGAGTGAACGAACACTTGCCGCAGAGCCCCCTGCCAAAGTGAGCAGCTGCTGCAGCGCCAGTGGTCCGCCATGCTCCAGCATAAAGGCAAGAACTTCACGCTGCTTAGCCGCACGAGAAGGCAAGGCTTCCATCTGTTCGCGTACAGCCTCCACATTATCTGGCACATATACGGTCAGCACCTTGCGTACAGCAAGTCGATCGCGAATTGAAGTYTGTTCGACCAGCACACCTTCGCGAAGAGCAGCCTTGACGGCCTTTGCATGCTCAGGAAAACGCTCCTGCAGCACTTCAAGTTTAACAAGCTGTCCACTGCCACCTAGCCACTCCAGCATAGCTGGCGGCAGATCCACTATTGCAGCTTCTTCGTCTTGAATGCCAACCAGCCGTTCTGCCTTTCCCTTCAAGGCTGCCGGAATCATAGCCTGAAGCGCTGTCGTCCATGAGCAACAATATTTATCGCTCATCCATTTCGCAAGTTCAATAAGATCCGGCAATAAAGGCGGAACATGATCGAGCAGCTCTGAAATCGATTTTAATCGATTTATAGCAACATCTGTCGTCTCCGATAATTCCGTGACAAATCCTTGCAGGACGCGGCCGCCAAAAGGAACGCCAACGCGGCTGCCGACCTCAATCCAATCTTCAAAGGCTGCAGGCACTTCATAGTCAAACGGCCGATCCGTCTGGCGGCTCGGCACATCAACAATTACTTTAGCAATCATTAGCCGTTCCCTCCAGAAGACACTAGCCGCCCTGCAATCAACTCCAGCAAGCGATTCGCAACCTCACGCTTAGACAATAGCGGCATCTTCTCCACAAGTCCTTCTGCGCCATATACTTGCACAATATTGGTATCTCCGTTAAAGCCTGCTCCGTCCTTGCTTACATCATTAGCAACGATGAGGTCGCAATGCTTGCGGCGCAGCTTGTCCATCGCATAATGCTCGATCTGCTCCGTTTCTGCCGCAAAACCAACAAGAAACTGCTTCTGCTTGCGCTGTCCCAATGTCTCCAAAATATCCGTTGTACGCTCTAGCTCGAGTACGAGCTTCTCGCCTTTTTTCTTCATCTTCTGATCGCTCACATGTGCCGCTCGATAATCGGCTACCGCTGCCGATTTCACGACAATATCCATATCGTCATAGATGCTCGTAACAGCTTCAAGCATTTGCTGCGCGGACTCCACATGAATGACCTTCACACCTGCAGGAGGCTCTGCTGAGGTACGGCCCGCAACTAAAGTTACATCAGCGCCCATCATCAGCCCCGCCTCAGCAATTGCAAAGCCCATCTTGCCTGACGAGTCATTGGTCAAATATCTTACTGGGTCCAGTCGCTCAATCGTTCCACCCGCGGTAACAAGCAATTTTTTCCCTTTTAGCTTTCCGTTTTTGCTAAACCACGAGTCGATTGCAGCTACGATATCTTCCGGTTCAGCAAGGCGTCCTTTGGCAACATAGCCGCATGCGAGCTGCCCGGTGCCAGGCTCAACAAACATCACGCCGCGCGACGCCAGCAGCTCCAAATTATGGACAACGGCTGGATGCTCATACATATGTACATTCATCGCTGGCGCTATGAGTACCGGACAAGTAGCAGCAAGCAGCGTTGTGCTAAGCATATCATCAGCGTGACCTCCGGCTAGCTTTGCTATTGCATTAGCAGTAGCCGGAGCAATGACGATTAAATCCGCATGATCTGCCAAATGAATATGAGAAACTACCGCAGGATCTCTCTCATCAAACGTATCGATATATACGGGATTGCGAGATAACGTTTGCAACGTGAGCGGCGTTATAAATTTTGTTGCCGATTCAGTCATGATGACGTTCACATTAACGCCCGCCTGCACCAGCTTGCTGCAAAGCGCTGCGCCTTTATAGGCTGCAATTCCGCCTGTGATGCCGAGTATAATTGTTTTTCCTTTTAGCATGGTGTATCTCCCGTCAAGCGTAAACAGCAAAACTCATCCTTTGGCGGCAATAGCCCGTTTCATGATGAAATATAAACTGCTTTCACAATATGTTAACATCAAATTTTATGTTTCAAATGCAAACGGCAGAAGCCGCCCAATGGCAGATAAGCTCGTTACGCGATAAAATGATAAGCCGCATAATAAGTATCTAGCTTATCATGTTATATTATTTGAAATGTGTAACTTTATTTGTCAATGATAATTACGAATTGTGCTACCAATCCTTGCGTTCCCTTAAGCTTGTAATTTGGGCAACATGATGTTTGCCATGCCAAGCTACAAATCCAAGAAAATAAGCTAATCCAATTTGACTGCCCTTCTCTGGATGATAGAACATTTTTTCGAAATCTGAAGCATTCATTGAACGAAGCAGCAATACCCAGCGTGCATAAATACCCTCTACAATCGCTAAGCTGATATCTGTCGATGCTTGCAGGCTGTCAGCGGTTTCTGCCCAGCGTTCCCCGTTAAAGGGCTTAATCGTCGGATTGAACTCCGTCAGGGCTAGCTTGAATCGTGTGAAACTATTCATTGATGCATCTGCCAAATGATGAACGACCTGGCGCAAGCTCCATCCGCCGCTTCGATAAGACGTATTCAACATGTCTTCATCCAAATCTGCCAAAGCTGCTCTTAGCTGTCCTGGGAGCTTCTCAATCTCTACAATCCATTGTTCACGCTGCTTAACCGTCATTCCCTCGAACGAGTACCTGCCAATTGGATAACGTAATTTGTCCATTCCGTTCCCTCCTGTTCATTCGTCCTGCACCTGCAAACACTGCTTCTATCATATCATATGCGGCAGAAAATTCTAAGTAATCCATTCACATTTCAAGCTGTAATTTATGTTTTATTTCGCTTGATTAAGCGCTGCTTTTCTTAACTGATGAGCAAGCTTGTACAGCTCGGCAATATCATATCTGCCTATTTGCTCGAACCTACCTACTGCCTCGTCAATATCCACGACATCAACGGCAATGACTTGCTCGCCGTCTGGCGGATTAAGCGGTGCCTCCACCAGATTAACCTCGCCATAGCCGACTAGCCGCACAAAATGCGGATGCGGAATATGCGGCCTATATGGCTCAGCAGCAAACGAGCGGCATTGAAAGCAGCCAAACAACGTATAAGAAACCAATTCTGCACCAAGTTCTTCTTTCACTTCACGAACAAGGGCGTCCATATAGTGCTCGTTAGGCTCTAAAGTCCCTCCGGCAAGTTCCCATCTTCCGTCATCTAGCTTCATTACTACATATTGGTCGCCAACCGTAGGTATGATGCTAATATTGCTAACAGATTCTTCTGCCACTTCGTAATCAAGAGAGAAACAGTTTTCAACCAAACCCCATACTATGCCTTTAGATAATGTTGGAAAAGATTGCAGGCTTATATTCATTTTGATGTACGTCCTTATCGACTATTATTGGTTATTCATCATTTTCAGAAATTCAAAGATTCCAACTGACATGCCAATCCCTACAAGCACAATAAGAAAGCCAATAACAAAGTTCATCCATCCTGAGCGTTTGCGTCTTGGCTTAGCAACGAGCCGCTTGACCTGTTGATCGAGCTTGTCTAATGTCTCTTTTATTTCGCGGAGTTCCTGTTCATCTGCCATCATTCTCGCACTCACAGCCTCTCTTTGAAACGATATGGCCTGCTCAAACTCGCTTATCAACAATATGTTTGTTCTCTTTGATTTCTTTCCTCAGCATTTGGATCTCTGTATTAAGCATTTCCACTTGCTTGGTCAATTTAGACGAGTTTATTGAATCTCGGATAATAAATGACAATAGAAACAAGAAAACAACCATAATTATAATCGTAAAAAGAATGGGATCCACAGGATTGCTCCTTTCAAAAATTGTGAGCATTAAAAAAGAAAAAGGAGTGTAATACTGTCTCCAGTATACACTCCGCTGTTCTGTTTACTATAATAAAACAGATCTTAATCCTCTTTTGTTGCTAGGTTTTCCACTTGGAGAATGTCACCGTAAATTTCTTCTAGCGCCACACCAACATACTTGCGGGAGCGCGGGTTTTTAAGCTCCGACTTGTCTCCGTTGCGAAGCATGCGTGCGCGTCTTGAAGCTGCTACGACAAGCGTGTATTTACTGTCAACTTTTTTCACCATTTCATCAATGGACGGATATAACATCGTTCATTCTCCTCACTCATGCTTTCTCAATTGCGGCAACCATTCCCGAAACGTAAGGTAAATATCTTTCTCTGCGGCAATGCTCTGCAATCATGATGCTGCGAATACGATCGCATGCAGCATCTATCTCATCATTCAATACCGCATAGTCGTAGTGACCGAGCAAATTCATTTCTTCAACGGCCACAGACATGCGATTATTGATCGTATCCAATGTTTCAGTACCACGTCCGGTAATTCGCTGCTTCAGCTCATCCAAAGATGGTGGCAACAGAAATACGAAAATACCTTCGGGAAACTTTTGTTTCACCTTAAGCGCTCCCTGTACCTCGATCTCCAAAATAACATCCTTGCCGCTTTCTAAGGTGCGTTCAACGAAATCACGCGGTGTACCGTAGTAATTACCAACATATTCAGCATGCTCCAAAAGTGCGTCACGCGCAATCATATCTTGGAACTGCTCTCTGCTTTTGAAAAAATAATTCACGCCATCCACTTCACCCTGACGCGGTAGCCTGGTCGTCGCCGACACAGAATAAACCAGCTCAGGAACCTTGTTGCGAAGAACCGAACAAACCGTTCCTTTGCCAACCCCTGAAGGGCCGGACAATACAATTAACAATCCCTTATCCATATTACTCCCCGTACTATTCGTCGTTATCGTCGTCCTTAGTGGATAATCGGTGCGCAACTGTTTCTGGCTGAACCGCCGATAAAATCACATGATCACTATCCGTAATAATTACAGCCCGTGTGCGACGACCATATGTAGCATCGATAAGCATATGTCGGTCACGCGCTTCTTGAATGATCCTTTTAATCGGAGCCGATTCAGGGCTTACGATTGATATAATGCGATTTGCAGATACAATATTACCAAATCCGATATTAATAAGTTTAATAGCCAAGCCTCGTTCCTCCTCCGCCTACGGTCTTCCCTTGTGCATCTGTCTACAAATGTTCAAATACCTTTTATATTTTATAAATGTGAATACGACAAGTTCGCGTTCTTGCCAAATACCGACAGAACTACTGCACTATTGTTGACGAAAAAAGTGTCGGACATACTTCCGTTACAGGCTTTATAAGCCATTATAAACGATTTTAGGCAGCCTGTCCTTACCACGCTGAACATGTGCGGCATCTGTATCCATGATTCATTTTAATTGATTTTTCACGAACGAACAAGCGAAAATGCGAAAACAAGCAAAAAAAGGCTGTTTTCGCATCTATTTTATCGATTTAGTTGTGTACGCTCAGTCTTCTCCCAAACGTATTTGGTAAGCTGAACACCCATATCATAGAACATAAACGGTGTGATTAAATATATGCCATTAAAATGCGGCAAAGCAACGTCGAGCAGCTCCTTTGCAATTTGCACGCCTTCCGCTCGGCCCGCTTCCCCTTCRAGACCCGCCATGCGCTGGCGAACCTCATCAGATAGCTGGATACCAGGCACCTCGTTATGCAAATATTCGGCATTCCGTCCGCTGGCCAGCGGCATAATTCCGATAAATACAGGTACTGACAAATGCTTCGTTGATTCTGCGATTCTCTCAATTAAGCTTGGGTCATAGACAGGCTGTGTCATAATGTAATCTGCACCCGAAGTAATTTTACGTTCAAGCCGTTGGACCGCTTTGTCTAAATGCTTCACATTAGGATTAAATGCGGCGCCTACAACAAACTTCGCTTTTTGCTTAAGCGGCTTGCCTGAGAAGGCTGTTCCATCATTCAACTGCTTAATCATACGAATCATCTCGAAGGAAGTAAGGTCATAAACGGAGCTCGAATCCGGCAAATCGCCAAATCGGGCAGGATCTCCAGTTACAGCGAGCACATGATCGATATCGAGTGCATCAAGACCCATCATATGTGACTGCGTACCAATCAAGTTGCGATCTCGGCAAGCGATATGCACGAGCGGACGAATGCCTACTTTCTCCTGGACAAGCGCTGCGAGTGCAATGTTGCTCATTCGCGTAACAGCCAGAGAGTTGTCAGCCATCGTAACCGCATCCGCCTTTGCTTCCTTCAAAGCAGCAGCACCAGCCATAAATTTGCGAATATCCAAATCACGCGGCGGGTCAAGCTCAACAATAACGGTGTGGCGCTTCTGGACCAAATCTACAATGTTAGGCTCCTGCACCGTTTGTTTCAATGGCGCAGCATCTGCTGTATCAGCTGATTTTTCAACTGGCTTTACAACAATTCTCTCTGCTGCAGCCGAATGAACAGCTGCTTGTCCGAGCTGCGGAATATAACCATCTAGCGCCTCGGCAATTGCCTTAATGTGCTCAGGAGTCGTACCGCAGCAGCCGCCAATCAAGCGAGCGCCGCGATCTGCAAAGCGCAAGGCTGTCTCTGCAAAATATTCAGGTCCTGCGGGATACGTATATTTGCCATCAATATAGTCGGGTATACCTGCGTTCGGATATACCGATAATGGCAAGCCAACTGGCCCCGTTATCGAGTCGATCGCTCTCATAATCCCATTCGGGCCGCTGCGGCAATTAAATCCAACCATATCAGCGCCCTCTTCTTGCAGCAAATCGAAGGCTCCCTTCATGCCATTCCCGTCCTGCGTGCGGCCAACATCCTCGACTGCAAACTGGCAAATAACAGGAACATTCGACGCTGCTCTAGCAATCTTAAGGGCAAGCAGCATTTCATCAAGATCATAGAAGGTTTCCAGCAAAAGACCATCCACGCCCTCATCAAGCAGCGCATGCATTTGCCGCTGATAGGCTTCAATTACTTTAGCTGTTCGTAAATTTTTCAGCTTGCCGTCTCGAATGGAGCCAACAGCGCCTACAACATAAGCATCATTGCCAATCGCTGCACGAGCTGCACGTACGCCAGCACGGTTAATTGCATCCATTTCGTCTTCTAAGCCATATTTCGAGAGCTTCTCAAGATTGGCTGAGAATGTGTTTGTCTCAATTACGCGTGCGCCGGCTTCATAGTAGCGACGGTGAATATTCTCGATTACATCGGGACGGTTCGTATTGATTTCCTCATAAGAAACGCCGACAGGGAACCCCATCTGATATAGATAGGTTCCCATCGCGCCGTCCCCGGTTAAGATACGCTGCTGGAGCGCTTCCCTCAAATCCGGTTTCATTATATTCATACCACCCATCTTACTTTGCTCTTAAAACTCGCCGCAGAATGATACTGCAGCTGGTCCAGACATATATACATGATTATCGGATTCATTCCACTCAATCAATAGGTCGCCGCCTTTGAGTGAAACCGTTGCTGTCCGATCTGTTGCGCCAGTGAGTACAGAAGCAACTACAGTTGCGCAAGCGCCTGTACCGCAAGCTAGCGTTGGTCCTGCACCGCGCTCCCAGACGCGCATATCGGCATGCGTACGGGAGTTCACCGTAACGAACTCAACATTTATTTTGCGTGGAAATAACGGATGTGTCTCAAGTTTGGGACCCCAAGTGCCTAGATCAAAATTCACAGCATCATCAACATAGATGACACAATGAGGGTTGCCCATCGATACAGCTGTAAAACGGAATTCACGACCGTCCACCTCTATCGGATGTTCAACGACTTGCTCCGCATCGATTGTTGTTGGTACGCGTTGGCCATTTAGAATCGGCTCTCCCATATCTACGCGCACAGATGACACTTTGCCATCTTGAACGGTGAGCTGCACTTTTTGAGCGCCTGCGCCAAGTGTTTCGATTGTAATCTCTTCTTTATCGGTTAAGCCATTATCATACACATATTTAGCGACGCAGCGAATGGCGTTGCCGCATTGCTCAGCTTCTGAGCCATCAGAATTAATAATGCGCATACGGAAATCCGCGATTTCTGAAGGCAAAATATAAACGAGACCATCTGCCCCGATTCCAAAAAACCGGTTGCAAAGCTGTATCGCTAATTCCGCAACATTTTCTGGAAGCTGCTGCTCGCCTGCAATCACCACAAAGTCATTTCCCAAACCGTTCATTTTTGTAAAATTCATCTGAATGCCCTCTCCTTGCTACATCTCTAGGTATGATAAAACTATGATTAATTGCTAATAGCATACCGCAAAGCAAGGAGAAAGGCTATTCATAATTTGTATCAAGATTTGTATTTTTTCGTTATCTTGCCGCGGTTTGAGGGCCTAACGGCCATTTCGTTTTACCTTTATTTTTCTTGGAAGTGCCGAATACACTGCCAATTCCCATTAAGAAAGTAGGAATTCCCGCAGCTACAAAGACGAGACACCATTCACGGAAGTTAAGTGGAACGGTTTTGAAGATAGGCTGCAATGCATCGATATAAAGCACTCCGACCATCAACACTAGCGAAGACAATACGGCAAGCACCAAATATTTATTTTGGAACGGATTACGGTGAAAAATGGAACGCGAGCTTCGGCAGTCAAATACATGGATGAGCTGTGCCATAACGAGAGTAGCGAAGGCTACCGTTTGCGCCTTCATCAGGTGCGCAGCATTGTTTGGACCGTCTTGAAGCGTAATCCAGAAAGCGCCAAGCGTACATACACCTATCAGAATGCCTCGGCTTATAATCTTCCAGCCCAGCCTGCGGGAGAAGATGCTCTCCTTTGCCGAACGAGGCTTTTGCTGCATTAAATCCTTTTCTGCCTGATCTACGCCAAGCGCCATTGCCGGCAGCCCGTCCGTGACCAGATTGACCCACAAAATTTGAATCGGAACGAGCGGAAGCGGCAATCCTGCCATCATCGCAAGAAACATGACGAGTATCTCACCAACGTTTGATGCTAATAAATAACGGATAAATTTTCGGATATTTTCATATATGCCTCTTCCTTCTTCTATAGCAGCTACAATTGTCGAGAAGTTGTCATCACTCAGAACGAGCGCGGACGCTTCCTTCGATACATCCGTTCCGGTAATGCCCATCGAAATTCCGATATCCGCTGCTTTGATCGCTGGAGCATCATTTACGCCGTCTCCTGTCATCGCAACAACATGTCCTTGGCGCTGCAGCGCTTTGACGATACGCAGTTTATGCTCTGGCGATACACGCGCGTATACATAAATATTGTCTACGAGCCGGTCGAGCTGTTCATCGGACATCGCCTCCAGCTGCTTGCCGCTCATTGCGATGCCTCCGCGCGGCATAATGCCTAGTTGACCAGCAATTGCTTCTGCTGTCAGCTGATGATCTCCAGTAATCATAACGGTTTTAATTCCCGCACGCCTGCAGTTCGTAATCGCTTCTTTCACTTCGCGGCGAGGCGGATCGATCATCCCAGTCAAGCCAACGAATACAAGCTGACTCTCTACGTCTTCTTCGGTCTCACAAGAGTCGGATGCGCGCAAATCCCGGTATGCAAGTCCCAATACACGAAGCGCTGACTGCGCCATAACCTCGCCTGCTTCAGCGCATTTGCGCTTCAGCGTTGCCGTAAACGGAACGACCTTCCCTTCCCAAAGAACATAAGAGCAATGATCCATCAGTAAATCAGGGGCGCCCTTGGTGCAAATAAGCCGCCCGCCTTGGTGTGATACTACAACTGACATCCGTTTGCGCTCCGAGTCAAATGGAAATTCCTTCTCCCGTTTATAAAGCGGCTCCAATGATTTGGCAGAGGAGCCCAGCTTAGCTGAAAGTACAGCAAGCGCACCTTCAGTCGGATCTCCCTTAAGTATCCACTCTTCATGCTGCTCCTTGTTTCTGCGCTTGCCCGTATCGACAGCTTCTACCTTCGACAGCTGTGCGTTATTGCACAAGGCGCTGACTTGAAGAAGACGTTTAATTGATAAATCATGCTTAATGTCAAGCGCATTGCCAGCTTCATAAATTGCACCATTTGGAACGTAGCCCTCACCGCTCACTTCAAGCTGTCTGCCGCCAATCCAGACATGGGTAACAGTCATTTTGTTTTGTGTCAGCGTCCCTGTTTTGTCCGAGCATATAACGGATGCGCAGCCTAATGTTTCAACCGAAGGCAGCTTGCGAACGATTGCCTTCCGTTTAATCATCCGCTGAACGCCAAGAGCTAAAGCGATGGTCACGATTGCTGGAAGCCCCTCTGGAATAGCTGCTACCGCCAAGCTAACACCTGCAAGGAACATGCCGTACGCTGGCTGGCCGTGCAAAATACCTGCAATGACTACCATAATCGTCAAGCCGATCGCCACAACGATTAATATTTTGCCTAACTGCTCTAAACGATGCTGCAGCGGCGTTTCCATCGATTCAGTCTGTTGAATAAGTCCAGCTATTTTGCCCATTTCCGTATCCATGCCTGTACGAATGACGACTGCGCGAGCAGTCCCCCTTGTGAGCATCGTTCCCATGAAGCCCATGTTGCGCTGATCACCCAAAGGCAAGTCTTCCTCTGCAATCGTTGCAGCGTGCTTACCAACGGGGACAGACTCCCCTGTCAAAGCGGACTCTTCCACATAGCAGCTATTGGCTTCAAGCAGACGCACATCAGCCGGAATGCGGTCTCCGCTTTCCAAATAAATAAGATCGCCTGCCACAAGCTCTTTCGCTGGAACGGTCAGTAGCTCGCCTCCGCGAATAACCTTGGCTGTCGGGGCGGATAATTCCTTAAGCGCCCGCAATGAGCGCTCCGCTCGAAATTCCTGCACGAATCCAAGTACGGCGTTGAGAGCAATGATCGCAACAATCGTAATTGCATCTAAATATTCGCCCAGCAAGCCAGAAATCAACGTTGCACCCATTAAAACGAGTACCATAAAATCCTTAAATTGATTAAGGAACAACAAAATCGGCGAGACACGCTTGCCCTCAGACAATTCGTTTTTTCCATTTTCTTCTAGACGTTGCGCCGCTGCCGACGTAGTCAGTCCTTGATCTGGGGAGCTGACTAATGCGTCAATCAGCTCAATTGTCCCCATTTGATGCCATTTCATTTGTTCCATGGTTTAACTCCCTCCTGTAATATGCCGAGCCAAGCAGCTAAGTTGTCGGCCCTTCGGACAGCCTTTATAGGGTAAATGTATTCGGACAGCCCTTAAAATATCCCATAAAAGACTTAAGTTTTTGGCTCAACTATGGCATGATAGAGAAAGACTTACAAAGGAAGCGAGGAACAACACCATGGCATTAGACGGCATCGTCACCCATGCAATTACGCAAGACCTACAGCGCTGTGTCGGAGCGCGTATACATAAGATTCACCAGCCTACCAATCATGAGCTTGTTTTCAGCATTCGCGGAGCCGGCATGCAGGGCAAATTGCTCTTGTCCGCCAACCCAAGCTATCCAAGGGTGCACTGGACAACCGGTACGTACGTCAACCCTATGGAAGCGCCTATGTTTTGCATGCTGCTTCGGAAGCATTGCGAAGGCGGACTAATTGAATCCGTTCGTCAGGTTGGTCGGGAGCGTATCATTCATATTGAGGTTAAACATCGGGACGAGCTCGGCGATTTATCGAATAAAACGATTGTTGTGGAAATTATGGGGCGTCATAGCAACATTATTTTGATGGACCCTTCAACCGGCCTCATTCACGATGGCATCCATCATGTAACGCCAGCCATAAGCAGTCACCGCATCGTATTGCCAGGCAGCACCTATACCTCTCCGCCTGAGCAAGGCAAACTTGATCCGCTTTCGATTGTGAACAAGCAGCAGTTTTTGGACGCTTTAAGCGATACGGATGAAGCCGCTCCTCTTTACAAAAGACTAGTCGACAAGCTAAGCGGCTTTAGCCCTTTGCTCGCCAAAGAGCTGGTTCATCGGGCAGGTGCAGATGTGCTACCAGAGGCTGAACAAGGTTCTGAGGAAAGCGTAGTGGCGGTTTGGAAGAGCTTCTCAACCTTTATGGAACAAGTAAAGCAAGACATTTATAAACCTACAATTAAAACCAACGCAGATACCGGTAAGTCCTTTTTCTCTGTCACTGAGCTTACGCATATCGATGGAGAAGAAACGGTATTTCCAGACATTAGTGCCTGCCTTGAAGGTTTCTACGGCAATAAGGCTGAACGCGATACCGTTAAGCAGCGTGCTGCTGACCTTATCCGATTCGTTCAAAATGAAAAAGCCAAAAATATTACTAAAATCAAAAAGCTTGAGGATACGCTCGTTGAAGCAAAGGATGCTGAAAAATATCGGGTGCTGGGCGAGCTTCTTACTGCCTATATGCATCAGATGAAGCGCGGCGACACAACGATTGAGCTCGTCAACTTCTACGATGAGGAGCAAGCTGTAATAAAGATTGATCTTGATCCGCATCTCACTCCTTCTGACAACGCTCAGCGTTATTTCCGGCGTTACACGAAGCACAAAAACAGTCTATCCATCGTGGCTGAGCAAATGGAGCTCGCTCGTACAGAAATTCAATATTTTGAAACCTTGCTTCAGCAGGTCGATAACGCCTCGCTTGGTGATATAAGCGAAATTCGTGACGAGCTCGTGGAACAAGGCTATATGAAGGAACGTGGACGCCGCGGTCCAAAGAAGAAAAAAACGCTTAAACCAACCTTGCTTTGTTATACCTCTTCCGAGGGGGTAACGATGTATGTCGGCAAAAACAACACACAAAACGAATACTTGACGAACCGCCTTGCTTCACCTTCTGACACATGGCTGCACACAAAGGATATTCCTGGTTCTCATGTCGTTATAAAAGGCGGAGACTTTGKCAATGCAACACTTGAAGAAGCCGCTATGCTCTCTGCGCATTATAGTCAGGCTCGCGACTCCAGCTCGATTCCAGTAGACTACACAACGATACGTCATGTACGTAAGCCAAGCGGTGCTAAGCCAGGGTTTGTTATCTATGACAATCAGAAAACATTGTTTATTACACCGGACGAGCGACGTATCAAATCGCTGGCATGCCAACTGAAATAAACAGTTCTAAGAGGTACTGCAACAAACTCGTTGGTGCCTGCATTCTCTTGATTTGCAGCGTCCGAAAATTTTCATCAAACAAAAGACAAAAGGGAATTTCCTTGGATAAGGAGTTCCCTTTTGTTGTATTTCAATAAAGCTTCCTGACCTCGTTTATTCCTCTATCTAATCCTCAGTGCCTAGCTCCTTGTTCAAGTTATCCGACAAGTATTGAATAATTCCATTCTCTGCATCCTGTGCATATTCCCATACCATCGCACCTGCTAGATCTTTATGCTTGATGTATTTGACCTTTTCTCGCAAAGCTTCTTTGTCTTCATAACTAATGAAGGTACTGCCGTTAAATAGGTAAGCTGCTTTTGCTTGATCGTCAAAATAACGCTTAAATCCATTTTTATCCAAATATTTATCCTCAATATTTCGATAATGAATATTTACTTTCTCGATATCGATTGGCTTACCCTTGGCAAAAAATCCATCTTCATCACTGTCCACATCTGTCCAGCCATATGAATAAGCTGGGATGCCAAGCAGCAGTTTCTTGCTATCAACTCCGTGATCCAGAAAAGCTCGCACGATCTGATCCACGCTTTGAGTCGCTTTATTCCCTTTATCTTTGTAAAGATTAGCATTAAATCCTGTCGTTTCAGACCATCTGCCAGTCAGATCGTAGCTCATGACATTGATGAAGTCGACATACTTTTCTACGGCCTTCACTTCTACATTTTTAAAATACCAATCTTGTGTACCTGCTGCAAAAGTAAGAATATACT
>NZ_JBFRDK010000094.1:0-25111 GCF_052113545.1 Paenibacillus sp. TAF43_2 | reverse complement strand
GCCTTCATCTAGGCACAGTGACTCTATCTTTTCCAATTTAACCTGTCTAACCCTTCCCATACAAGTACCACATAATATATCGAGACCAACAATCCATTTTTTATTTCTTTATAAAATTTTACATTTATTCTGCATTTAATCTTTACATCACAACTTCCGTTTAATGTTTCAAAGAAATAATAATATATGCTAAAATAGATCAGCCATAACTTTATTATAAGTAGTTAGGTCTTTATACCGTATAGCACAGATTTAATCTAAATCCTGTATCTATCCATTTGAATGCGGATACATTTTCTTGCATCACTCGAGTTATCGCTGCTCACTACTACATGAAAAATCGATTTAGTGGTATATTAGTACTATATCGAATCGTCCGGAGGTCCTATGGAAAAACATAACTCTTCACAAGACCGAGCATCCTTTATTTTTAATATTGAGGTGCTTGTAGAAGGGAAAAACAACGCTGCAGCGCTTGAGCAATTGCTTCATTCGCTAAATGGTTCTGACTTTGTTGATTTCCGTATATTATCCGGCATCCAACTTGGAGAGCAAATCGAACATCGCAAGAATAATACAAGCTCCACCCGAGAAATTCCTTTGCCGCCTAACCTAACTAAAGATGCTGACAACGTACAACCTAACAGAACTTCAACCACCACTCCTGAGCAAACAAAAGAAGCTAAAAAGGCCGACAAACCAGCAGCAGATGCTCTAGAAGCTTTGAGCTATTACGACAAAATAAGAGCGCTCATGAAAAACAATACCTTAATCCGGCTCCTCGTTAATAAAGGCTTAGGTATTACGCTCAGCATTCCATGCCGAATCATTAATATGGATGAGTCGGAAAATATTATTACCGTTTATCATGTCGACGAGAAGCAAGTGTATACGTTTCGAATGAACGAAATTGAAGACTTCTCATACTAATCCACGCGTGAAGAAAAAAAACCGTTCCAATGACTGTTTATCAGCCATAGAACGGTTTTTTTAGGCATAACCCGGAGATAACATTTGTTCAATGTTGTCACTTGATACAGGCGGACTCCAGAAGAAGCCCTGCATTTCATCGCATTTGTGCTTGCGAAGAAACTCCATTTGCCCTTCAGTCTCCACGCCTTCTGCGATAACCTGAATATTCAGGTTATGAGCCATTGCAATAATTGCTGCAACGATTTCTGCATCACTCGGGTCCTGCTGAATATCACGTACGAAGGAGCGGTCAATTTTCAACCGATCAATCGGGAAGTTTTTCAAATAATGAAATGAACTATAACCGGTGCCAAAATCATCAACGCTAATATTAACGCCTAGTTCCGTTAAATCGAGCAAACAGCGAGACACATGGCTAACATCCATCGTCATCGACTCCGTGATTTCCAGATCCAAATATTTTGGATCGAGGCCTGTTTTCTCAAGTACTGCCGCTACCTTGCCTGCGAGATCCGTTTGAACGAATTGCCTAATCGATAAATTGACGGATACCGGCATTAGCGGCAATCCAGCGTCTTGCCATGCTTTGTTTTGACGGCAGGCCTCTTCCAGCACCCAATCGCCAATTTGGACAATCATGCCGCTCTCTTCAGCTAACGGGATAAAGTTTCCTGGCGGTATCATGCCTTTAAGCGGATGATTCCATCTTACAAGCGCTTCTACGCCAACCATAGTACCTGAGCTCAAATCATATTGCGGCTGATAATGCAAAATAAATTCTTCGCGCTGAATCGCACGGTACATCTCATGCTGCAGCGTAAGTCGCTCCAATGACGAATTGCTCCAGTCCTCCGAATAAATTAGGCAATCATTTTTCCCGCTTTCCTTCACTTTGACAAGCGCCATATCTGCTTTCTTGATAAGCGAATAACTATCATCATCCGCGTTGCGGTTTGTAACCAAACCAATACTCGCTGTAATATGTAACGGGAAGCCGCTCAGCTCATAGGGCTCTTCAATCGACTTGAGGAGATTTCTGCACAGCTCAAGCAAATGCTTCTCCGATCGTAAATTGCAAAATAATAAAGCAAATTCATCGCCTTCCATACGCGCTGCAAAATCATTGTCATCAAGATCTCGATTTAGTCTTTCTGCAACTTGCATGAGAAGAATATCACCAAATTCGCGTCCAAAGGATGCATTAACCAGCTTAAAGCGATCCAAATCCAAATAACAAATACCAACGATACGTTCTTCTTCCTTCGCCCTTGTCAACGTCTCCGTCAGTTTCATTTGAAACAAAGTGYGATTCGGCAATCCGGTCATATCGTCGTGATAGGCCATGTAGCGAATTCGTTCAAGATTACGTTTACGATCGCTTAGATCCTGGCTTATCACTACCGTTCCGATGACTTCTTCCATCTGTATCATAGGAGAGCAAACAACCTGAAGCTCGAGCGGAAAACCTGAACCATGCGTAATGTTAATATTGATCTGTTTCGTTTCACCCAGCAAAGCCTGCTCAAATGTTTCTTGCAGCAATTGCCGGCTGCCCGGTTCAACTAGTCGCAAGATCGTTTCACCGAGAAGCTCGGTTCGGTCATAACCAAGTGTACGGCCAGAAGCCTCGTTCAACTCCATGACAATCCCATTTTTATCTAATATCGCAAGTGGAACGGCATCTGAACGAAGCAAGGTCTCTACAATTGCCGTATGATAATTTTGGAAGCTAAACGTCACATTTCGCTTTATATAAACAATTACTGCAGTTACGATTAATGATGCAGCGATGGCCAAAGCGGTCCATTTGTACATCGAGTTAGAAATTAATATAAATGAAACGATAATCCAGACCAACCCGAGTGCTGCCAGCAAACAGCTAATAACCAACGATCCATTCAATGATTGCTTGAGGAGTTGCCGCTTTCTATCAGGAAAACCATCTATCCGTTTCGTCACGCACAAACGTCCTTCCTCTATTTCGAGTCAAGTCAGTGTTCGCTTTATTATAAACGATGTACGCGCTCTGGTATAGAAATATTTACTAAAGCAACTTGTTTTTTTGTTGTATTACAGAGTAATATGTCGTCAATTCATTATTTATTTCTAACTAATTACTTTCTTTCTTAAATGCTGCAGTAATAATACATATCCAGCCAGCAATGATCGCAACGCCGCCAATAGGTGTAATCATGCCAAGCTTGCTGAAGCTCGTAATTGATAATACGTACAAACTGCCGCTAAAAATGATCATTCCTGTTAGAATTAATCGGCCGCCATTTAAAGCAAGCTTGCTTGTCCCCATTTGTTTGGCGAACAAGGAAATTAGCATTAAACCGAGTGCGCTGTACATGTGGTAACGAACGCCTGTTTCAAAAACCTCTAAATAATGATCACTCAATTGTTTTTCTAATCCATGTGCTCCGAATGCGCCTAAAGCAATGGCTAAAGCCGCGTTTATTGCTCCGATTGCAAAATATTTTGGAAACATTTGTTTTCAATCCTCTCGTATTTGTGTATAATTTTACCGTAATTAGTAAAGGAGCTGATATAAATGGAAAATGAAACCAATAACAATGCTAATCCATCTTCCAGCAATGAGCCTTATGGTTCAAGACCCGTTTTCTCAAACGACCAAACCATCTATGAAGGTCCTAAGAAGCATTCAGGAATTGGCATTACATCCTTCATCATTGGGCTGCTCTCAGCCGTATTGCTTATTATTGCAATCGTCTCAGGCTTCTCATTCGCTGATCAGATCGCAAATACAGACGTCATTATAGCAGACCCTTCTGATAGTGCAGCTTTTAAAGCTTCAATCGAAGCGCTTGGTCAAGAAGTTCTTGTTTCTATGATGCTTACCATCGTTTGTATTTTTGGAGCAGGACTACTCTCCCTTGCAGGTCTTATATTAGCCATTATCGGTGCCGTCTCCAGCAAGCGTCGTAAAACGTTTGGCGTTATTGGCATTGTACTTAACGTTGTTGTATTTGTAGGCGGTATTGCCTTATTTTTTGTAGGCTCTGCTTCTATTGCTTCATCTGTTGCCTAATTAAATTTCGGCCAGCTGTAAAAAGTCTGTCTCAGCCTCAATGGAGTGCTCGAAGCAGGCTTTTCTTTTTCAAGCCGCTTATCTCACCGTTAATTTCGTCCGACTAAARCCTTCCTTCGTCTTATTAACCTCAAGGCAAGCCGGGAATGCATCCTTAAGCTCCTGAACATGAGAAATAACACCGATCATCCTTCCCGATTTCTGTAAATCAACAAGTGCTGTAATAGCTTTCTGAAGCGATTCCTCATCCAGTGAACCAAAGCCCTCATCAATGAACATCATTTCAATCGTCACGCCGCCCATGTGGGATTGAATAACATCCGTCATTCCAAGTGCAAGACATAACGAGGCGTTAAATTTCTCACCGCCGGACAATGTTTTCACGTCACGATTTTGACCTGTATACGCATCATAGACATCGAGGCCTAGCCCGCTTTGCTTGCCGCGAGTTTCAAGGCGATCACTTCTTTGCAGCATAAACTGTCCATTCGATAAATCATGCAAACGCGAATTGGCAGCAAAGAGAATCTGCTCCAAAAACTCGATTAGAATATAGCGCTCGAACGATACCTTGAGCGCATTATCTCCTTTCAGCATCTGGAATACATCCATGACCTCTTCTAGCTTAGCCTCAAGCTCGCTCACATAATCATTGGCTCTTCCAATTGAGATGGCAAGTCGCTCAGCAACTTGACCTGTCCGCATTGCCGTTTGTGCGGCGGCAAATAGTTTCTCATGCTGCTGCTTCAAAGCAGCAAGCTGTTCCTGAAGCTGCGACAGATCAACTCTAGGTTTGCCTGCAAGCTCGCTTTGCAGTTCAACCAGCTGCTGCATAAGTGAAGCAACGGCTGCTTGGTATGCAGCAATTTCTTTTTTCAACTGTTCTCTAGCTGAGTCAGGCAAAGCTGCTTCTCGATATTGCTGAACCGTGTCAAAGCCCGCTTTCACGAGCTCATCCAGCAATCGCTGCTCTGCTAGCTGCCTGTTTTTTTCCGATTCTTGCTGCTGCTGCTCGGATTGCACGGCATATGCTTTCTGTTCGGCCAGCTTCGCTGTCATTTTTTGCTGCTGCTCTTGAACAGATTTCCATGCTGCTGACATTCGGTCATAAACTACCTGCTGCTCATTTAGTTTTTCAGTCAGCTTCTCAGGAGTACGCAGCGTTTCTGGGATGCGGCCCAGCTCCTGCTGCAGCGCCGATTGCTGTGACGTTCGCTCAACGATTAAGCGCTGCTGCTCCTGCTGTAGTTGTTCCTTACTAAGCTGTTGCTTCTCGAGCTGCTGCTCCTGACGTTCGATCAACTGCTTGAGCTCAGGAAGCTGCTTCACTTTCAATAGAAGCTTGTCCGTTTCTTCCTTAAGGCCGCGCCAAAGCTGCAGCAGCTGCGCTCGTTGCTCCTCCAGCATGACGGCTTTCAATCCAAATTCCGCCAGCTCTTTAGCACCATCCTCGCGTGTTGCTTGTGCTGCAGCTGCTTGTGCTCGCGCTTCAAGCCATTCCCGCTCCACTGCGGCTAATTGTAATTTTGCCTCTTGCAGCCGTTCACGAGAAGGAATCTCTGAATGTATGACCAACTTTGCTGGATGCTCCTCACTGCCGCACACAGGACAAGGCATGCCCTCATGCAGATGAACAGCTAGCAGTGACGCTTGCCCCTCAAGCCATGCAGCCTCAAGCTTATCGTGGTTGTCTTTTGCTTTGCTGAGAGTTTGAGCGAATTCTTTCTCTAATAGAGCGATTCTCGTCATTTCCTTCTCGACGTCAACTACTCGCTTTAATTGTTTCCCCTGCTGCTCAATAAGACGCAGCTTGTCCAGCTTATCTGTCAGCTCTGCCGTTTCTAGCTCTGTTTCCTTCACTTGTGCATTTGCAGCGAGCTTCGCTTCTCGCAGCTTTATAAGCTCTGCATCCAATGCCTCAAGCTTAGTTGTACAACCCTTCTCTGCAAGTACGAGCTTGTCGATCGCTTGCTGCTGACTAGCTAGCGTTCTTACGATTGGAGCCATCTCTAGCAATCTGCTGAGCTCACGTTCCGCTTCTCGTCGTTCGTCGCTGCGCTGCTCTTCTACTGCAAACCGCTCAACTGCAACCTTAAAGTCGCGCTCCGCGGTTTCCAGCTCCGCTTGCCTCGTAGCAAATTGTTCCCGCTTCAACTTCGCATCAGCAGCGGTTCGTTCGGCATGCTCCTGATAAGGTGCCAAATGGGCTGCTTTTTCAGCAAGCGCCAGCCGCTGCTCCTTCAAGCCATAATCCGGCTTCTGCCCATCCAGCTGCTCAAGCTGCGACCGCTTCCTCACATGCTCCTCGTACTTGCTATTCAGCGTCATCGCAAGCCTTAGCTGCACTTCTGCCGCTTCAAGCCTTCCTGCAAGCAGCTCCTTTTGCTCTTCCGCTTCTCCTGCAAGCTTCTTATAAAATTCGAACTCCAGCCCCAAAGCGTCCGTCACTTGCGTCGCACTATATACTTCCTGCTTAAAAGTTTCAACAAGCTTACTATTTTCTCGCTCTGGCAGCGCCTCTTGCACTTGCTTCATATAAGCATTAAGAGTCGCTTTTGCTTCTTTCAGCTGATCCTGCAGCGCACGGTTTTTTTGCTGAAAACGATTTTCCAAACGCTCATACAGCTCTGTCCGAAAAATTCGGCGCAAAATCTCTTCCTTATTATCCGTATCTGAAGTCAGCAGCTTTCGAAACTCTCCCTGTGGAAGCATGACAATCTGACTGAATTGCTCCTTGGTGAGGCCAATAATCTGCTCCAGCCTAGCATTCACGTCAGACAAAATAAAACGGTCTACAGCTGGAATGGGTTCCCCGCTAGTCGTCTCGTACAGCTCGCATTTACCGCCTGTTTCACTTTTGTTCCCGCCCTTGCGATGAGGCATCTGCCTAAGGACCAAGTAGCTTCTGCGACCGATAGCGAAATCGAAATGAACCGCGGTGTGTATCTCTTCTGCAGCAAAATGACTGCGAAGCATACGGGGATCAGCTCGATCCTCTCCACTAGCCGTTCCATAGATAGCAAAGCAAATCGCATCAAAAATTGACGTTTTCCCTGCGCCTGTATTGCCTGAAATAACAAACAGGCGTCGATCCTCCAGCATGCTGAAATCAATCGTTTCCGTGTCTCGATAGGAGCCGAAAGCTGTCATTGTTAATTTGATTGGCCTCATAGGATACCTCCTTCCTCACGCAGCAGCTCTGCATACGTATTCGCAAACAACTGTTTTTTCGCTTCCGTAAGTGGCTGCTGCTTTACTTCTTGATAAAAAGCTGCGAACAACTCGATTGGATCAGCCTCACGCCGTCCTTTTGCCACTCCAGCGTCCAAGCTGCTGCCATCGCTCGAATGGCTGCCTGAAGATAATGGCCTGCGTTCCACATGAAGCGCATTCGGATAAACCGCACGCACCTTCTCCATTGGAAACAATACGGGATTATCATTCAAAAGAGTAACAAAAACATAATCCTCGTTTATTTCATGCTTCGTTATCTCTTCAATAGTAGCAGTTACACGGCGCATGTTGCGAAGCGGAAGCAGCTCGCGCTTCTCGATCTCCACTTCACCCGCTTCATTAAGCTCAATGACGAAATAACCCTTCGCATGGTTCTCCTCAGAAATCGAATATTTAAGCGGGGAACCCGCATACCTTATCTTGTGATTGCGAACGAAATGGGCCTGATGCAAATGTCCAAGCGCTGTATAATTAAATTTCTCAAAATAAGCCGCACTCACATGTTCAGCACCGCCAACAGACAATGGCCGCTCGGAGTCGCTTGTATTAAGCTCCGGCTCTCCGGTTGCCGTAACAAAAGCGTGCCCGACAAACACATGCCGAGCTTCTGGATTCATAGACTCAGCAATGTTTGCTGTAACTGCCCGCATCGCATCGTCATGCGTTTTTATCGATTCATCGCCAAACTCGTAGCGTACTTGCGCAGGATCTGCGTACGGAACAAGATGGAAGTGAACCTCGCCGAATTCATCATTTAGCACAACTGGTTCGAGCTTTTTGCGGAGCTGTCCCACCAAATATAAACCGCGATTTTCCATCATTTTTGTACCAAAATTAATACGGTCTGGACTGTCGTGATTCCCTGATATTGCAAGCACTGGCGTACCTAAATCGATGACGATCCGGCTGAGCAGCTCATCCAGCAATTCTACCGCTTCCGTAGGCGGTACAGCCCGATCATAGAGATCGCCAGCAATAATGACCGCATCCGGCCGTTCTATTTCGATCGCTTGCAGCAGCTGCATCAGAACATAACGCTGATCCTCTGTCATATATACGCCTTGAACGAGCTTGCCCAAATGCCAGTCCGCAGTATGAAATAGCTTCATTCGTCACAAACATCCCTTCCTTGCATTTCTATCTATCTTAACACGTTATTGGTCTATCATTTATTTTAACATCCGATTCATCATGCCGCATAGTAAAGCTGAAATTGCTTTCCGCTATCTATTGCACATCGCATAAATACACGATAAAGTTAGACACGGCATACGTTTATCAAACTCTATTCCTATTATAATGACAACGATGGAGGACTACCAAATTGTCTCGTTTCACTTCTACTTTATCCAAAAACTACATACTGCTGCTTACTGTCGTATTCGGAGGTTTTCTCATCTTTGGCTTCTCCGAAAATATTAAAGGTCCTGCGCTTCCTAGAATGCAGAGTGAATTGAAGCTTGACGAGCTGCAAGTCGGAATTTTGTTAGCATTTAACTCCCTTGGCTATTTGCTTGCATGCAGCTTTACCGGGTGGCTTACCCGCAAAGCAGGCATGAAACTCACCTTGGTGCTCACATTTGGCTCTATGGCGGTATCTGGTGTTTGCATCTATTTTGCAGCCAATTACACCTCACTTTCATCCGCTTATTTCCTCATGTATGTCGGAAATGGGATGCTGGAAATCGCGCTAGCCATCCTTGCCGCTCGAATTTTCATCAAAAACACGGGCACGATGATGAACCTCGCACACTTTTTTTATGGGCTCAGCTCAACCTTTGCTCCAATCATCGCTGCTTCGCTGATGGGTGTTCAAGTATTTGGCTCTGCGCTAGGCTGGCGGGGAATGTACATGCTTATGCTCGCGCTCTCGATTTTGCCAATGCTTCCAGGACTTTTCGCAAAATATGCCGGTGATGAGCAAAAACACGAGGAACGAATCACTTTAAAGGAATTTGCTCGTGACAAGATCGCTTGGCTCATTGTCGTCGTACTATCTTTCGGAGTAATATCGGAGCTTGCTGTTGGCGGCTGGCTCGTTAACTTTTTGGAGAAGGCTTACGGCTGGAGCGGCGATGCTTCGGCTAAAATGCTATCTGCCTTTTTCTTCTGCTTTATGCTCGCAAGGCTCGTTCTCGGCCCCGTCACTGACAAAATTGGCTACACGAGATCGCTCATTTTACTATCTGCTTTTTCTGGGTTATGCTCAGTTGCAGCCATTATCATCGGTGAACCAGGTGCCTTTCTGTTTGCACTCGCAGGAGTTGGTATCGCCCCAATCTATCCAACCGTCATGGCCTTGCTTGCCAAACGTTACCCGAACAACGCCGATACCGCTATTACCTTTACCGTAACCTTAATGGGTATAGCGAGTGTCATCGGCAACCTCGCTATCGGCGCCATTACAGAATGGACGAAGCAGCTGTTCGCCGGAAGTGGAAACTCGCAAGCCAGCCTCGTTGCAGGTCTGCAAGGAGGTTATCTATTCATCGGGGCATGTGCGCTTGCCTGCTCGGTCACTTCGATCATTCTTTATCGCATGCTTAGAAATAGGAATGCCATATTGTAAATAAAAATGCCCCTGCCAGTGCTGAAGCTCAGCACGCTGCGGGGGCATTTTTTATACTAGGCAGCCTTATCAAAAATATCTCGATGTTATCATTTTTTTCTTCGTATAAAATTCCACTCCATCCTTTCCATTGGCATGCAAATCTCCGTAGAAAGAGTCCTTCCAGCCCGAAAATGGAAAAAAAGCCATTGGCGCAGGCACGCCTACATTAACCCCCAGCATACCGGCTTCCGCTTCCTCGCGGAACTTTCGAACCGCCTTAGCATTTTCCGTATAAATGACTGCTGAATTACCAAATCTAGAACTGTTCACTATAGTAAGCGCCTCATTTAAATCTTCCGCGCGCAGGACAGATAATACTGGGCCAAATATTTCCTCCGTGGCAATCTTCATTTCAGGCTTCACTTGGTCAAAAATCGTCGGTCCAAGAAAATATCCTTCGCCGCTGCGTTCCGTTGCAAGCCTGCCATCAAGCAGAAGCACAGCCCCCTCAGCAGTCCCATTCGCAATATACTTTTCGATGCGCTTACGATGATCATCGCGTATGACTGGCGTTAAGGTGACGTCATCGCGCATTCCCGAACCGATGATCATCGCTTCCGCTGCAGCTTGCAGCGCCTTCATAAAGCTGCTCCCATCACCAACTGCAACGACAGCAGAGCAAGCCATGCATCGCTCACCAGCACTGCCAAAGGATGAGGCAATGATGTTCTCAACCGTTTTATCGATATGCGCGTCCGGCATTACAATATGGATGTTTTTGGCGCCGGCAAGCGCTTGAACTCTTTTGCCATTATATGCAGCACGTTCATATACGTATTTGGCTACAGGCTGCGAGCCGACAAATGAAATGGCCTTAACACTCGGACTGCTCGTCAATGCATTTACAACATCGTGAGCGCCATGCACCACATTAAGTACACCATCTGGCAATCCCGCTTCCCGTAATAGCTCCGCAAGCTTGTTAACGGTAAGCGGCGTACGTTCTGATGGCTTGAGCACAAAAGTGTTGCCAAGCGCGATGGCAAGCGGGAACATCCAGCAGGGTACCATCATCGGAAAATTAAATGGCGTGATGCCCCCGACTACACCAAGCGGCACCCGGAACAGCTCCGAGTCTATATCTGTAGCTATGTTCGCAAGCGTTTCTCCCATCATATGCGTCGACGCTCCTGCCGCAAACTCCACATTTTCGATGCCGCGCTGCACTTCTCCGAACGCTTCCTTGTAGCTTTTTCCGTTCTCCATCGTTATAATCTCCGCCAGCTCCTCCGCATGCTCCTGCAGAAGCTGCCAGTATCGAAACAGCACCCTCGCCCTGCGTGGAACAGGGGTTTTGCTCCATGCTGGATAAGCCTGCTCCGCAGCATGCACAGCAGCCTCAACATCCTCTTGGACGGATAACGGGACGTATGCGATTACTGCACCTGTAGCTGGATTGATCACTTTATCTGTTCGTCCATTTACAGACTCCACCCAAACACCATTTATAAAATTACGTAATTTAAGCGAATCCTGTAGGGAAATAGGTTCTATAGCCATCCTATCAGCTCCTATGTTTGTTAATTATCGTTGGGAACAAACCTTTTACCCTTTGTCGCACTCAAGGAGCTATCTCCTTTTGGAAAACTACGCTCAAATTTTTACTGCGCGTCTCTTTGTTCTCTAACATCTTGTTTAAGCAGCACATTAACAAAATATTTGCGAGCATCCGCCGTCTCAATGAGCAGCGAAGCTTCATCCCCGCCGGGGTGCTTAAGCTCCAGCCAATCGCCGCTTAGTCCTTCACGTACGCCAGTAATGACATACTCCTGTTTCAAGTACGCATCAATCTTGTTTTTCTCCTCGACGAATTGCTCATAGGCGGACATATCTCTTCCTCCTTTGGCGCTATGCCTTCCCTTTATCCCTCATGTCGCAAGGCAGCGATGCGAAAAGCAGCTATCGATTAGCCGCCTTGTAAGGAGTCCGCTTCACGTATCGTCCAGCTCCAAGAGAGCCAACAAATTGACAATCTTGAATAACAAATTCACCGCGTGATAGCACGCTAACGGGCAAGCCTGTCACCTTCAATCCTTCAAACGGGTTATAATCAACGTTCATATGATGTGTTTCAGCTGAGAGAATACGCTCTGCTAGCGGATCGAAGATGACGATATCCGCATCACTGCCAACTGCAATCGTCCCCTTCTGAGGAAAAAGACCAAACAGCTTGGCGCTGCGCGTCGATACAATGTCTACGAATTGATTAAGCGTAATACGCCCTTGATGAACGCCCTCCGAATAGAAGAGCGAGAATCGATCCTCTATAACGGGGCCGCCATTTGGGATTTTACTGAAATCCCCCCGCCCCAAATCCTTTTGTCCGTCAAAATTAAAAGAGCAGTGATCCGAACCCAGCGTTTGCAGCTGGCCGCTCTTCAGTGCATTCCAAAGCACCTCTTGATGATGCGCTTCACGAAGAGGCGGCGACCATACATATTTTGCCCCTTCAAAATCCGGCTTCTCCAGCTGCGACTGATCGAGCACCAAATATTGCGGACAGGTTTCGCCCCACACGTCCACGCCATGATTGCGCGCCTCTGCGATTTGCTGGACTGCTTCGGCGCATGTCACATGCACAACATACAGTCTCGCTCCAGCAAGCTCGGCTAGTTTTGCTGCCCGTCCAGTTGCCTCTCCTTCAATAATCGATGGTCTCGTAAGCGCATGATAAATAGGATCTGTGTTGCCTTCCTCCAACGCTTTATGAATGAGAAAATCGATGACATCGCCATTCTCAGCATGAACCATCACCATTGCTCCAAGCTCCTTGGCTGCGAGCATCGTCCGAAACAACGTGCCGTCATCCGCTTGAAACACATTTTTGTACGCCATAAACACCTTCAACGAGGTAATGCCCTCTTCTTTAATAATCGATGGAAGCTCGGCAAGCACTGCATCGTTTATTTCACTAATCATGAGGTGAAAACCATAATCGATTACGGCTTTACTGCCTGCTTTTTGATGCCATGCCGCAATGGATTCCTTCAGTGGTTTCCCTTTCGTCGTCAAGCAGAAATCAACAATCGTTGTCGTTCCTCCGTAAGCTGCAGCTTTTGTGCCTGTCTCAAAATCATCCGCCGTAACCGTGCCGCCAAACGGCATATCAAGATGGGTATGCGGATCAATGCCGCCTGGAAATACGTATTTGCCTGTAGCATCGATAATCTCATCCGCTTCCGATTCGAGGTCAATGCCGATTTTGGCGATGATGCCTTCCTTAATCAGCACATCAGCTTTATACGTGTCGGCTGCCGTTACAATAACCCCATTTTTAATGAGCTTCACCGTCATCCTATACAGCCTCCTTCTTATCGCCATCGTCAGAATCATTGCTTTTTCCTAGTGACGCAATTGCCGCTTGCCGTTGATTCCAGCTTAGAGCCGGCTCCGTAGAGGGAACCTCAACCATCTCAATTGCACCTTCAACCGGGCAAACAATAGAACAAAGGTTGCAGCCTACACAATCTTCCTCGCGAACCTTCAGGTATGCTGCGCCAGTATCGTCTATATGCCGCTCAATGCACTGATGCGAAGTATCCTCGCAAGCGATATGGCATTTATTGCAAACGATGCAAGTATCCTGTTCAATTCGTGCAACGACCGCGTAATTAAGGTCAAGATCTCCCCAATCCGAATAGCGCTCTACCGATTTGCCTATTAGCTCATTGACTGATTGTAAACCCTTTTCATCCAAATAATTGTTTAAACCATCAATCATATCCTCTACGATGCTAAAGCCATGATGCATGGCCGCTGTACATACTTGAACGCCAGTTGAGCCCATCAAAATAAACTCAACCGCATCCCGCCAGCTCGATATTCCGCCTATCCCGGAAATGGGCACCCCGACTAAAGGATTTCGGGCACATTCTGCAACCATATTAAGCGCAATCGGCTTAACAGCAGGCCCGCAGTAGCCCCCATGCGCGCCTTTTCCGCCAACATGCGGAATCGTATTCCATGTATCGATATCCACTCCTGCTAGTGAATTAATGGTATTGATCAGCGAGATCGCATCCGCTCCTCCGCGAACGGCTGCTTTCGCTGTCGCGGTAATGTCCGTAATATTTGGCGTAAGCTTGACTATGACTGGCGTCCTCGCTGCCTCCTTGACCCACATTGTCTGCATTTCAACCAGATCCGGCTGTTGTCCGGAAGCAGCGCCCATCCCCCGCTCCGCCATGCCATGGGGACATCCGAAGTTCAATTCCAATCCATCCACACCGACAGCCTCTACTTTTTTTACAATTTCATGCCATTTCTCGCGTTTAGGCTCCACCATCAATGAAACGACAAGCGCATGCTCCGGAAATCGCTTCTTTGTCTCGTATATTTCCTTTAAGTTCACTTCAAGCGGGCGATCCGAAATCAGCTCAATATTGTTGAATCCTGCTACTCGTTGTCCATTGAAATGAATAGCTGCAAATCGCGAGGATGTATTAATAATTGGATCGCCCAGCGTCTTCCATACCGCTCCGCCCCAGCCCGCTTCAAATGCTCGCTGAACTTGATAGCCGGTGTTTGTTGGCGGCGCTGATGCAAGCCAAAAAGGATTTGGAGAAGCTATGCCTGCTAATTGAATGCGCAGATCAGCCATCATTTTCCCTCCCTGCAACTAGCGTTTTATAAATCGAACAAGCTGCCAGCTTGCCTTGCTGTGCGGCGGCAACCACCATCGCATCCCCTTGGCCTTCACCGAAAATAACGTCGCCAGCAGCGTAAATTTTGGGATTTGAGGTCTGATAGGTTTCCGTATTCACTATCACCATTCCCCGCTTATGATGCAAGCCCAGCTGCTCAATTAGCGGCAAGTGACGTGTCTGACCAATTGCCTTAATGACAACATCAACATCAAGCAGGAAAGAGGAGCCTTCTATTGGTGTCACCCTCTTTCTTCCTCCTTGTTCATCCTCTTCAAGCTGCATCCTCATGCATTCAAGCGCCTCGACATTTCCATCAGCATCTCCGATAATCCGGCTGGGAGCGCTTAACCATTCAAATTCCACACCATCTTTCTTCGCGAATTCGAATTCAAAATCGTAGGCGGTCATTTCCTCTCTCGTCCTGCGGTATACCATCTTCACCTTCGAAGCTCCGAGCCTCACCGAGCAGGTGGCCGCATCAACCGCCGTATTGCCCGCACCGATTACCGCTACACGCTTGCCAGCAAAATCATTTGTAAGCTCCGTTTTGGTCGCTTCTACAAAATCAATGGCGTCATACACACCGGTTAATTGTTCGCCCTCGATGTTAAGATAAGGCACCTTCGACATTCCTATCGCCAGTAAAACCGCATCATACTGCGCAAGCAGCGAATCTGCGGCTACGTCAGAACCAATTGCTGTATTCGTCCGAATATCAACGCCCAGCTTCTTCACCTGTTCAACCTCCCACAGAGCGATGCTCTGCGGCAAACGAAACGAAACAATGCCATATGTATCAAGACCGCCCGCTTGTTCCTTCGCTTCGAATATCGTAACGGCGAAGCCAAATCTCGCAAGCTCGCGCGCAGCAGACAAACCTGCTGGTCCGCCGCCTATAATTGCCACCGATTTGCCGTTGCTTTGACCAGCTGCGAACAACTGTTGATTATTTTTTATCGCCCAATCCGTGGCATAGCGCTGCAGGCTGCCGATCATAATCGGCTTTGAGGATTCGTTCATTACGCATGCGCCCTCGCACAGCTCCTCAGTCGGACATACTCTGGCGCAGGTCGCTCCAACGGGATTGGCATCCATAATGACGCGAGCAGATCCCTTCATATTGCCGGAAGCAATTTTTTTGATAAAAGAAGGGATGTTAATGCCCGTCGGGCACGCTTTTATGCACGGAGCATCGTAACAGTACAAACAGCGGTTCGATTCCTCTATAGCTTCCTTTGGCCGCATGCCTGCCTTCACCTCTGCAAAGTTTCGCCGCAGTGATTCGACAGGAATAAACACCGACTTTCCTATCGCGCCCATACCCATCTCCTCCTTATTCAACTTCAATATTTTTATAGGTTTCAAGTATTCAGTCACGCTGAAAGCTTTACATGTCTATAACCTGGGCAAGAGTAAACTGGTCTACTATAATCGTTCACTTTTAGCCGCTTAATCTGTGCGCTGTTCGGTATAGAAGCTCTACACCGAGTTCGATATCTTCCGACGATGAATACTCCTTCGGATTATGACTTATCCCGTCCTTGCAGCGAACAAATATCATTCCGTAGTTGCAAACATAAGACATCGTTAACGAATCATGGAACGGGCCGCTCATCAGAACGGGCGGAGCAAGCCCTATTTTCGCCGCTTCCTCCTGCATTAGCTTCCTAAGCTCAGGCGCGCAGTAACGCGGATCACTCCTCGTATCCTCACGAATCGTGTACGTCAAGCCATGCTCTAAACAAACAGCATCTATCCTCGCAAGAAGCTGTTCCTCCAGCCTGTTCCTGCGACTCAGATCAATATCACGGAAATCAACGGTAAAGCTTACTTTCTCTGCAATAATGTTGCGCGAGTCAGGAAATACCGACAGCGAACCAACCGTTCCGACAGTCGGTGCGCCAGGTTCAGCGCTAGCTAATTCGTGAAGTGCGATGATAACCTTAGCGCTGCCGACCAATGCATCCTGGCGCATAGACATTGGCACGGAACCCGCATGTCCTGCGAAACCTGTCATTTCTACCGTCCACCAGACAGGGCCGGATATGCCGCTGACGATTCCAATCGGTTCATGGAGCGACTCCAGCACTGGACCTTGTTCAATATGCAGCTCCAGAAAAGCAGCTATCCGCCCTTCATCAAAGACATAACCTTCAAACGCAGCAGGATCACATCCAAACGCGATCAATGCCTCCCTGCGAGTCACACCATTTTTATCCGTCCGATCAAGCTCCCCCTCCTCAAGCTTCCCGGTCATTCCTCTTGCGCCAAACAACCCTTTGTTAAATCTGCAGCCTTCTTCATCACAAAAAGCGACAACTTCAATATTTCTAGCTGGCTTAAAGCCTTTTTCAACCATCGTTTGAACGGCTTCAATTGCCCCTAATACGCCAATAACGCCATCGAATCGCCCGCCGTACGGCTGCGAATCAATATGGGAGCCAAGCATAAGTACCGGTGCTGCCGAGCCAGCTCCTTCCAGCACGCCGATCAAGTTGCCGAACGGATCAATCCGCGCCTCCATCCCCGCTTCAAGCATCCAGCTCCGCACCAGCTCTACACCTGCCAAATCCTCCTTCGACAGCGCCAGCCTGCAAACGCCTGTATCACCAATTTTGCCAATCTGAGCGAGCTCATCAATACGCTTGTGCAGCCGCTCCGCATTAATGCTGAGTTCTTTCTCCACTCTTTTATCCGCCTCCCTCAGACACCGAAAACCTGAAGCAGCGTTTCGGCGATAAATACAATCTCATCATCCGTAGTCGACAAAGGCGGGCTCAGCGTCAAAATGTTCATAAAACCCGGCACTGTATCGCCATTTTTGCTAATGAGCAGTCCTTTTTGCTTGCACTCCGCAATAATAGCAGCAACTCTAGCAGCAGATGCCGGCTCCTTTGTTCGTTTATCCTCAACCAGCTCGATACCGATAGCCGAACCAAAAATTCGAAGCTCGCCTACGTACTGATGTGATTCAAGCGGCTTGATTCGGCTAAACAGCTCTTTGCCTATATAGGCAGAACGGCTGACTAAATTTTCACGTTCTATAATTTCTATATTTTTTAGCGCCACCGCGCAGGATACAGGATTGCCTCCAAAGGTATTCACATGACGGAAGTGATTGTCTGCTCCGCTTTCTTTGAAGCTTTCATACATTTCGGCGGACACTGCCGTTGCAGATAATGGAGAATATGCGCTTGTCAGCCCTTTCGCCATCGTCACTATATCCGGCCTTACCCCAAAGTTCTGATGCCCAAATTTTTCTCCTGAGCGGCCAAAGCCGCAAATGACCTCATCAACAATGAGCAGGACATCATGCTTATCGCAGATCTTTCGCAGCCGAGCTAAATATGGATCAGGCGGCACAATCATTCCACCTCCGGTAATAACCGGCTCAACGATAATGCCAGCGACCGAATCTGCACCCTCCCATAGGATGGCATCCTCATAGGCTTGAGCGCATTGCATTTTGCAGGAGCCTTTCGTTTGCCCGAAAGGACAACGATAGCAATAGGGCGGAGGCACATGGGAAAATCCCACACCTAGCGGCTCGTATTTCAGCTTGCGCTGCGCTTGCCCTGTGGCGCTAAGTGCCCCCATAGAATTGCCGTGATAGGCGCGGTGGCGTGAAATGTATTTGTACTTAGAGCCCTTCCCACGTTGATGATGATACTGGCGGCCGATTTTGAAGGCGACTTCATTGGCATCTGAACCTGAGTTGGAGAAAAAAAATCGATAATCGCCAATGAGCCATTCATTCAGCTTCGCAGCCAGCTCAATTGCCGGAACATGAGATTGAATGAGCGTCGCATAAGCTACTGTCTTCATTTGTTCCGCAGCCGCTTCAGCTATTTCGACCCGCCCATGACCGACATTGACGCACCACATCCCGGACATGCCGTCGAAATAGCGATTCCCGTCCATATCCGTTAGCCAGCTTCCTTCTCCCGACACGACAACCATYGGATTCTCATTATGAGGAGAAATATGATGCCATAAATAGTTCCGGTCCTTCTCTAACAGCGCTGCTTTGTCTTCTTCATTCATTGCTGCCTCATTCACGCCCATGCCTTCCTTTCCTCCTTCGCGGCTGCCGCTTCTATAATAGATTGAACCGTGGATGAGACCATCAGCGGTCCTTATAGACTAGCGTATGCGGCTACTTCGCTGCTTCTTCCAAATTGTTTCTGAGATTGCTGTTATGACTCAAAAATAACCTCGTAAAGCAACGCAGGATGCTCGGAAAAGATACCTATTTTAAAGCGGATTTAAACTTCTAGAAGCTGTTTATGGGGATAAATTCATGTGATCCCTGTTCATTTTCCCTCACATAACCGCTCTGCTCTTGAATATATTGAGTAACAGACAAGAAATAAGCGATGAGCATGTAAAGCTTTTTTTCATTCTGCAGCGTTAACATAATGGAATGAGGTGAGGGAAATGGAGTCAGAGCCGCTATTTATTGTTTCAAGGGAAGATTGGTCGCTCCACCGCAAAGGTTATGAGGATCAAGCGCGACATCAGGAGAAGGTGCACGAAGCCATTAAGCAAAATCTTCCCGATCTGGTTTCCGATGAAAGCATCGTATTGTCCGATGGCAGGCGAACGATTAAGGTCCCTATTAAAAGTCTCGACGAGTCCCACTTTATATACAACTACAACAAGAAGCAGCACGTCGGACAAGGCGATGGCGACTCTCAGGTTGGGGATGTGCTCGGCGTCGATCCACAAGCTGCTAAGGGGCCCGGCAAGGGTCAGGATGCAGGCGACCAGCCGGGAGAAGACGTTGTTGATACTGAGATAAGTATCGATCAATTGGAGGATATGTTGTTCGAGGAGCTGGAGCTTCCTAATCTGGAGCAAAAGCAAAAAGATCAGCTGCAAACTACCGAAATCGTTTTTCACGATATTCGAAAAAAAGGCATTATGTCCAATATTGACAAGAAGCGAACATTAATCGAAAACCTGCGCCGCAACGCTAATGCGGGCAAATCCGGCATTGGCGGCATTTCGCCTGACGATCTTCGTTACAAAACATGGAATGAAGTCATCAAACCCCAATCCAACGCGGTCATTCTTGCCCTCATGGACACATCCGGAAGCATGGGCTCGTTCGAGAAATATTGCGCGCGCAGCTTTTTCTTCTGGATGACACGCTTCTTAAGGCGCAAATATGAGCATGTGGAAATTGTGTTTATCGCGCATCATACGGAAGCAAAGGAAGTTACTGAGGAGGAATTTTTCAATCGTGGGGAAAGCGGCGGCACCATCTGTTCGTCCGCTTATCAGAAAGCGATCGACATCATCGATAGCCGGTACCCGACTCCCAATTGGAATATATACCCGTTCCACTTCTCTGATGGCGACAACCTAACCTCAGACAACGAACGCTGTGTGAAGCTAATCGGTCAGCTGATGGAAAGAAGCAATATGTTCGGATACGGAGAGGTCAACCAATACAATCGAAGCAGTACTCTAATGTCCGCCTACAAACACATCAACCACAAAAAGTTTATGTATTCGGTCATTAAGGAGAAAGGCGAAGTGTACAAAGCGCTTAAAACCTTTTTCTCCAAGCAAGTGACCGGTGCCTAATAAAACCACAGAAAAAAGCCGTCCCGATGGGTTCAACCCATTCTGGACGGCTTATTTGCATTTTGAATAAGCATCCCTTCAACTTGTAAGAGCAGAATCAGAGCCCTCATTATCCGGATCGATCCCTTTCGTTTCTTTGCCAAAGAATAAAACCGTTAGCGCGCCTATGACAATCGTTACAAAAAAGATCATAAAAATAGATGGTATCGCGACTTGTTTAGCAACGAGCATCCCAACAAGATAGGGCCCAATGATACCCCCGACCCGGCCGAATGAGGCGGCAAAGCCGACGCCAGTTCCACGAACTGCGGCTGGATAGAGCTCAGGCGTATAGGCGTACATCCCTCCCCACGCTCCAAGGTTAAAGAATGAGAGACAAATGCCCGCAGCCAGCAGTACTCCTTCTGTCTCTGCGCTGCCGAACCAAAGGGCGCTGCCCGAGGTTAGCAGCAAATAAACCACCAGCACAAATTTTCGCCCAAACTTCTCGATAAAATAAGCAGCAGTGAAATAACCTGGCAGCTGGGCGAGTGTCATAATCAGAACATATTGAAAGCTTTTCACCAAATCAAAGCCCTTGAGCACCATGACGGAAGGCAGCCAGAGGAACATGCCGTAATAGGAAAATACGACTGTAAACCATAAGATCCACAATGTTACTGTCGTTTTTCGATAGCGCAAGGACCATATGGATTTCATTCTGTCGCTCAGACTCAGCTTGCGGCTYTGCTGCGCATTGAAGCTGGGCGAGTCTTTAATGGCTCTTCTTAAATATAGGGCAAAAAGTGCAGGAACAGCACCGAGCGCAAACGCCATCCTCCATCCGTAATCGGGAATGATGAAGTAGGCAATCAAAGCCGCAGCAATCCACCCGATCGCCCAGAAGCTCTCCAATAGGACGACTGCCCGGCCCCGCTCCTTGGCAGGCACAGATTCCGATACAAGCGTCGACGCAACTGGCAGCTCCCCGCCAAGCCCAAATCCGGCTATGAAACGCAGCGCGCATAAGACGATAAAGCTCGTTGCCAGAGCGGACAGACCGCTCGCAATGGAGAATATCAGCAGTGTCCAGAGCAGGATCGCCCTGCGTCCGTATCGATCGGCCATCAAACCGGATACAGCGGCTCCAACTGCCATACCGGTCGAATTAATTGCCATCAGCAACCCAACTTGTTGTGAACCAAGCTGCCATTCTACTGCCAAAGCAGCTACGATAAAGGAGATCATTCCGACCTCCATCGCATCAAAAAGCCAGCTAAGCCCCGCGCTAAACAACAGTTTCCGCTGTTTCGGCTCGCGCAGCAATGTCATTTTACTCATATGTAAACCCCTTACCCTATGCTCAAGCTCTATTTGACTAGGCAGCATTTTCTATTTGTATGGATATCCTACTCTATATTACCACGTTTTCAAAGTTTCTAATGATTGCAGCCCTATTACAAAGAATATACCCTCTACAAGGCGGCAACAACCATCCTGCAAAAAAAAGAAGAGCACCCATGCTCGCTCAGCCATGGAATCGCTCTTCTCTCTATAACTGTAAACTCACCCTTACTTAATCAAATCATCGCGAAGCGGCGTGAAGGAATCGAGCAGCGCCGAGGCTTTCAATGCGGTTACTCCGTGCCTCGCCCCGCTTGGTATAACGATGGACTCTCCTTGCCGGATCACTTGCTTCTCGCCGTCAATTGTAAATTCAATGGCGCCCCTCAAGCAATAGCTCAGCTGCTCATGCGGGTGAGCATGCTCATAACCAACCGCACCTGGCTCAAAATGAACCTCCATCAGCATCAGCGTTTTCCCCGGCTGCAAAATTTTACGTGTAACGCCAGGCTCCGCATTTTCCCATACTCCGATATTGCTCATCCGATTTCCTCCTCTACCTTCTACCATCCCATTTGTCTAGCCATGCTCCGCCATCGTCCCACATCAGCGAGTACTCATCCCTGATACCATCTGCTGTGATTGTCATTCGGTAGCTCTGATCCGACATTTCAGTTATCTGCAAAGCTTCCGTTTTCGCTATTTTTTCAATAACCTCTACTGTTTCTATAGACTCTATTGTATCAGCATAATCTACTGATTCAACGTTCCCAACCAGCTTTGCTCCTTCGGGCAACGGCTCTTGCTCCGAATCATAAAACAGCACTTGCGCAAAAACGATCGTTTGGCTGGTTTTCACCTGCATAATAAGTGAGGTCCGGTCCCGATCCGGCGGGTTATCCGGCGTCAAAGCCGAATAGATCTCCACAGGCTGAGAACTCCAAAAATGCTGCCTCAAGCTCCCTTTCTCCATTTTATAGCAAAAAGTTAGCGTTCTTTCGGAAATTCCACCAGCTACAAACCTACTTTTGTGCTTAAACCATTGCTGATCAAGCCTGCTTAAGCATACATCTGTCGATTGCCAGACCTTGTCCTCTTCCTCTTCAAGCCTCCCGCTAAAATGATTCATCCAGCTGATTTCCCGCGGCTCGCTTACATCTACCTTGACCATATCAAGCAAATAATGCTCAGTCAGCACATTTATTCTTCTAATAGAAGCACCTTCATAAGCCAAGAGATCCCATGGGCTAAGCTCCGGGGGCAAAATAATCCGGTCCTTCATCTCATACGCTTCCGCTTTCCAGTCTACCATCGTTTCAGTCCATGTTCCCCACGGATGCTGCTCAAACCGAACAACCCGCCCATCCGCCGGAGGCTGGTCGGCGCCATTCAGGCACACCGTATTATGCGAGAAGGTATGCTTAAACCATCCGTAATGCGCGGGCACGCCATAAGCGGTCGTGCCCGGATCAATGAGCAGCGGCACTTCTCCGCATACGACGGACAAGCCGAGCCGGTCCATATGGTCATGCTCGCCGCCGAACTTGCTGTGCTTCATGAACGCCTGCCAGCGCTTCGCATTAACCAGCTTCGTTATCCCACTCACAGGCATGGATACCGAACGGTGTGTTGCCTTCCACAGCTGTTCATCTTCAGAAGCGTCCGCAGGTGCAAGCTCACAGCCAAACAATAACGCTAGAATAGAGTCTCGCTCCACTGTCTTCACGCCTGCAAATGCCGTTTCCGCCCACGGCGTGCCATAGGCCGTATTCAGCAGCGAGCGATAGATTTCTTCTCCGAAAATATCCAGCGCTATTTCATAATAAGGTGCATAGGTATGAATGCCGCCCGCGCTTCCTGCATCATTGAAAGAAGGCATATAGCCATTTGGCAATATCCAATGAACCGGATAATCAAACATCGATTGGAGGCCAGACTCCTGCCAAATATCCCAAGGCGTTCCTTCTGCCATAAGCGCGTAGTTCAGCAGCGACTTGAACGCATAAAAATGATACTGAACATTCCCCTCGTACCACAGTCCGTCAGCAAATCGGCCCCGCTTCATTTGGTCATATAACCCATACTCTCCAGAGAGTCCGGCATGAATAATCCCCTCATCGTTCAGCAAAATGCCAAGGGAAGCGATCGCGGAAGTAATCAGCACCGCATGGTTATGGATTTGCTCCTCCTTGTGCGCGATTAAAAAATGTACGCAAGGCTTCAGCAAGCCATAACGGATATGAGCCTCTTCCTCATCAGACAACGAAGCCCGAATGAATTGAAAGCCTACGGACAAGTCAATAATCCAATGCGCCTCATCAAGCGTCTGGGCAAACAGCTTACCCGGACCGTTGTAAGGGATGCTCCCGTGAATCTTATACCCTTCGTAATAGTCTGCATAAGACAGAAGAAACTGCTTCGTTTGATAGAGCAGCGCTTCATCCGGCTCTATAGCGTGAAGCATCGCCATATGGAAAACCGCTCGGCCTATATTCGCATGCACAAAGGATGTCCATGCGGAGTCAAAGGGTTCGCCAGACCATACCGTCCCGCATACCGGACATACATGCGCGTGCGGCTGCCCCCATTCAAAGGAGAGCTTCGCCCCGTCATGATGGCAGTAGTACTGATGCATCCATTCTCCATATTCTGCCGGGCCTATCGTATACGAGATGCGTGATCCCTCTTCCGCTTCCTGTCGCAGCAGCCGCATAGCCGCCTCAAACTGCGGCAGACATGCGTTTGTTCTCATTTTCACCAGCCGTTTATCATTCATAACGTATGCCTCTTTCCCTACCCTTTCAGTGATCCTGCCGTCATCTGCATAAACGATTTGTTCGCGAGCATATAGACGATAAGCAGCGGTAAAATCGACAAGCAAGCCCCGGCCAGCATATAATGCGTCTGAACCGCTGCCGACGCTCCATAGCGCAGGTAGGAGAGTCCCACCGTTAATGTTTGAAGCTCGGGCGTATTCATCGTAAAGACGAGCGGCCTCAAATACTCGTTCCACGCCCCGCAGAACGTGAACAACGCTCCCACGCCAAGACCCGGTCTAAGGAGCGGCAAAATAATTTTCCAAAAGATTCCTGCATTAGAACAGCCGTCAATCCGCGCCGCTTCATCCAGCTCTCTGGATATTCCTTTCAGGAAACTAAGCAGGATGAAAAAAATATAAGCGTGGCCGCTGATTAATATCAAAATAACGCCCCATAAAGAGGTATGCAAATGCAGCTTGATCATCAGCTCGTATTGGGGGCGAATGACGACCGCACCTATCGAGATAAACATCGTCGATGCCTGTATCGCCACGAACAAAGCTTTGCCCGGAAAATTCATCCGTTCTACAACATAAGCAGCCATCGAAGCAACGATAAGCGTACCGATCGTTGTCATGCCGCTAAGCATGAGACTGTTCCAAGTAAAGCGGGAAAAGTTCGCTTGCACCCACGCCTCCGCATAGTTTTCAAAATGCCACACCGATGGCAAAATGTTGCCGCCCGTAGCGATCTCTGCATTCGACATAAATGAACCAAACAACGTAACGATTATGGGAAACAAGATCAGGAGCGCCGTTGCAAGCAAGAAAATCCAGAGCAGCAGCTGCCCGCCTAATTTCCCTGTGCGAAGCGGTTTTCGTTTCTGGTTCGTTTGAACATGGGGTATAACTTCCGTCTTCATAGCATCCTCCCTTATTGCATTTTATTCATGCGATTAGAC
>NZ_JBFRDK010000093.1:0-25234 GCF_052113545.1 Paenibacillus sp. TAF43_2 | reverse complement strand
TCGTTCCTTCCTGTTTGGCGGGAACGTTTACGGCCACCTTGTGCGGATATGCCTTTGCGAGGCTGCGGTTTCGGGGCAAACAGTTGATCTGGGCCCTATGTGTCGGTTCAATGCTTTTGCCTACCATGGTTACGCTCATTCCGCTGTACATTGGATGGACGCGGGGTTTGGGGGTCCATGACAGCTATCTGCCATTGATTTTGCCATATTTTTGCGGAGGCGGCGCGTTTAATATCTTTTTAATTAGACAGTTTATACTCTCCATACCGAGAGAACTCGACCAAGCGGCAACGATTGACGGAGCCGGATACTTCCGCATCTTGTTCAATATTATTATTCCAGCGATCAAGCCCGCCATGATCGTCGTCGCATTGTTTATTTTCATCGGCTTGTGGAACGATTTGCTCCAACAGATGATTTACATTAATTCGAGCGATAAATTCACCATAGCGTTGGGGCTCACCAATTTCAGAGGTCAATTAAAGCAAGATTGGTCGATGACGATGGCCGCCACGTGCTTATCCTTTGCTCCGGGTGTCATTTTCTACCTGATTGGTCAAAAGTATTTTGTAGAGGGAATCACGATGACCGGATTGAAAAATTAGTTCGGATCAATGTCGCAATGTCCCAATGAAAGGAGAATTATCGAAATGAATGTGAGGCTTAATGACCAATTTTGGCAGCCCAGAGTTCGGCAAACTATCCAGGAAACGATTCCATATCAATGGAAGGCGCTGAACGATGAAATCGAAGGCGCGGAGCCAAGTCACGCCGTAGAAAACTTCCGCATCTCGGCAGGAGAACAGACAGGAACTTTCTACGGAATGGTCTTTCAGGACAGTGATGTAGCCAAATGGATCGAAGCTGCTGCGTACAGCCTGAGGCACTTTCCGAATCCGCAGCTCGAAGCCGTCATCGATGCGGTTGTTGATCTGATGGGACGTGCCCAACAGTCAGACGGCTATTTGAACACTTATTTTTCAGTCGCTGCACCGGAACAGCGCTGGAAGGATTTTTCATTCGGGCATGAGCTTTATTGCGCGGGCCACCTGATCGAGGCCGCGGTGGCTTATTACGAGTCCACGGGCAAGCGGGCTTTTGTTGATATGATGTGCCGTTATGCCGATTATATAGACCGGATTATGGGTCCGGATTCGGATAAAATGCAGGTGTACTGCGGGCATGAGGAGATTGAGCTCGCGCTCGTAAAGCTGTTCAAGGCAACGAAAGAACAAAGGTATTTGCATTTGAGCCGATACTTCGTAGAGGAGCGTGGAAAGAAGCCGAGTTTCCTAAAGGAGGAGCCCGAGTTCGGCGGACCATCCAAGGATCGCTGGTTCGATCTGGATTACCATCAGGCTCACACCCCCGTAAGAGAGCAGGAAACGGCAGAAGGACATTCTGTGCGTGCCATGTATTTGTATTCGGCTATGGCGGATCTCGCGATTGCATACGGAGATGAAACGCTGACCGAAGCGCTACGCAAACTATGGATTCATGTGACTTCCAAGCGGATGTATATAACGGGAGGGCTTGGCTCGCAAGGTCATGCCGAACGCTTTACGATTGATTACGATCTGCCTAACGACACGGCATACACTGAAACATGCGCATCCATCGGACTTGCCATGTGGGCATTTAGAATGCTCCAGATTGAAACTGACAGCCGATACGGGGATGTAATGGAACGCGTTCTATTCAACGGGGTGCTGAGCGGGATGTCGCTAGATGGCAAACGTTATTTTTACGTCAACCCATTGGAGGTTCATCCTGCTGTAACTCAATACCGTTACGATATGCAGCACGTCAAAACCGAGCGCGTGCCATGGTTCGGCTGCGCTTGTTGTCCGCCTAATATTGCGCGGCTGCTAACGTCTTTGGATACTTACTTCTTTACGCAAAACGGTGCGGATATCGCTATGCATCTTTATGCTTCCAATGAGAGCACATTCGATGTTCAAGGAAGAAAGCTGATATTGCATACGGAAACTCATTATCCATGGAACGGAGATATCCAGATCCGACTGCAAACGGATGAGCCGACCGACTGCACGCTTTCTTTCCGGATTCCTTCATGGTGCAGAGACCCTTACATCACGGTTAACGGGAACTTGCTAGCGCTGGATATGATCGTCAAKAGCGGATATGCGCATATCAGCAGAACATGGATGGAAAACGACGAAATCAAGCTGCATTTCCCGATGATCGTCGAGCGTATTGAGTCGAACCCCAAAGTGCACGAGAATGCTGGCAAAATCGCTTTGCAATACGGTCCGCTCGTTTATTGTATGGAGGAAGTGGACAACGGGCCGGATCTTACGGACATCTGCTTTCCCGAAGATTCTGAATTAACGGCAGTGTATAAGGAAGATGTTCTAGGCGGTATTGTCGTGTTAACCGGAGAAGGGCTGCGTTCAGATTTTTGTTGGGAAGATGATCTGTACAGGCCGGTCATGCGAAAGAAGAAGAGCGTCCCAATCTTGGCTGTGCCATACGCATTTTGGGGTAATCGGAAGCCGGGCGAAATGACGGTTTGGATTCGCGAAAAATAAAAAAGTCGAACGAATGCTTTTTGGATTAAGACACTGCGCTTGAACCGATGACCTCTTACATTCTCATAAATATTGTTAAGCCGACATGAGACTTCTGCTATGCAGAAGTCTTTTTATATGATAATAGTGATCTGCTTGGGTTTCGGGTTGTGCAATACCTCTATAGTTTCGACCGCTCGGAAGTAGTGGAAGGTGGATGATCGACAGAAGGTTGTCATTATGGTAACCTGCAATCATGACAAACTCGACTGAAAAGCCGGATGATTCGCTTGTCCGATTCTCATATTGATTATTTCTAACCAATATGGTTTCTATGAACTGCTCATTTAAGGAGAAGGGACGGCAATGAATGAARAGTATTTTTGATCGAAACCATACGAACGAGATTTTAGCACGTATCGATAAGTTAGAGGGTCATTCAGAACCACATTGGGGGCAGATGAATGCTGCTCAAATGCTGGCTCACTGCTCCGCATTCCAGGACATTGCCTCGGGCGTTTCTTTTCCAAAGAGAGGATGGCTTGGGGTCGTGATTGGAGGCTTCGTGAAACCAATAATGTATAATGACAAAACATTGCCCCGCAATATGTCAACGATCCCGACCATTAAATTTACAGATGAAAGAGAATTCGAGAAAGAAAAAGAATTATTGAAACAAAAAACCGACTTATTTCAGCGCAATGGACCGGAGAGGTGCACGACTCATCCCCACCCCTTTTTTGGCAAGCTTACCTCCGAGCAGTGGGGCATCGGTATTTTTAAGCACTTGGACCATCATTTAAAGCAGTTTGGCGTTTAGTTTTCTCTGTGTGATGTTTGGGCTAGGGCATATTTCAAGAGGTCAACGGCTTGATCCCGCTAGTCTCCATTAAACCATAAATTCAAACCACTTCTGCTGAAGTGGTTTATTTATTTGTGACAATCGTTTTCTATTTATATATTTTTTTCATACAATTTCCCATAATTTTGTGGTAATTTGGCGATAATCATTTGTTAGACTAAGCACAGAAACATGAAGGAGATCACGCTATGTACACGATTTATCTTGTTGAGGATGATATGAACCGGATGGAATTGGTTATTTTTTATAACTACATTGCTGGGGCAACTAGAAGCATGATAGTATTTCAAGTAATGGAATGCTGCTAAATGGTTATTAGAAGAAATTTAAGCAATCCATAAATTAATCCGAATACAACTAGAGGTGAACAGGATGCTGAAAATTAACCGTGAGGACAAGCGTCCAATATGGCAACAACTGCTTGATCAAGCAATCCATAACATCACAACCGGCAAATGGCCGCCAGGCGAATTGCTGCTGCCTTCTCGTGAACTTGCACTATTAGTGGGTGTCTCTCGTTCAACGATACAGATTGTTTATGAGGAGTTATTTAGTCGCGGCTACACGGTTACTTCAAGGCGCGGCGGAACAAGGGTGAGCGACTGGACCAGCAGAACAAGTTTTGCAGAGGATGTGAAACCCCAAGGGCCTATCACCCCAGAGTTACCTTTATTAAACGAGGCAGTCAGTCATTTGCAGAGCTGGTTTAGAGGGAAAGAATATCAAAATGTTGAGATCGATTTCAGCCCGCATGAGCCGTATTTGGATCAACATTTTCAGAAAAACTGGAGACAATCATTTTTGCAAGCCTCGAAAGAAACGGACCTGGACAGTTGGACATATGGCAACGCTTATGGTTTCGTTCCACTACGCGAGCAGATTGGGCGTTATCTGTCACTCGAGCGAGGGGTTCATGTGCATATCGATCAAATTATTTTAACTTCGGGCGCACAACATAGCCTTGATTTGATCGCTCAAGCACTATTAAATGAAGGAGAAACGGTTTCCGTAGAAGATCCCGGGTTCCCCGCCGCATGGATGGCCATGAAATATCGGCGGATGAATGTTGTTCCTGTCCCTGTTGATGATTACGGATTACAGGCAGACCACATTCATCCACAATCAAAGCTTGTTTATGTTACGCCTTCACATCAGTGTGCAGTTGGGGTGATCATGTCGGAGCCCCGCAGGCAACAATTGCTACATATGGCTGCTCAGCAGCAATTTTGGATTGTGGAGGACGACTATGACAGCGAATTTCGGTATCGTGGAGACCCGTTGCCTACGTTGTTTAGCCAGCAATCTCAGAACACATTGTATATGATGAGTTTTTCAAAAATGATTGCTCCTGGTATACGAATATCCGCAATCATTGGACCCCAAAAAGCCATTCGCCAGCTAGCACAAGTCCAAGAGCTAACCTATCGTCACCTTCCGATTATGGAGCAATTAACGCTTACACACTTTATTGAACATGGGTATTTCATGCGTCACATGAGAAGGGTCAGAAACGTATATCGGCGCAGACATGAAGCGATGTCGAAAGCCATTAGCTCATCTGGGTTAGGAGAACGTTTCAAGCTAAGCGGCGTAGAAACGGGATTACACATGTTTTTAGAAGCGGAAGACTCGTTTAATGAACAAGCCTTTACGAACCAAGCGTTAGAAAAGGGAGTACGCGTTTATCCACTGAGCCATTATTGTTTGGAAAGTAATCGAAAAGGGTGGGTGCTTGGTTTTGCTAAAGTAGATGAGTCAGCAATAAAAAAAGGGATTAATCGTCTTGCGGAGATGCTGCTATAATTCGAACATCTCCGTCTCTTGGGTGAGTCGATCTGTCTCTGTATTTATGATCATGTTTCCTACTATTTCTGCTGAGCTTGTTTTATTCTACTCATTCTGGGTGATTTTTGGCGGAAATGTCCATGTATCAAAACATGCGCAGCCAAACCTGCAACGAGACCCCAAAATGCACCGCCAACACCAAGTAATGTAACATTTGCAGCCGTTGCTAAAAAAGTAATCAGAGCTGTCTCACGTCCCATGGGATCAATTAAAGCGCCTGCAAGGCTGCTGCCAATTGTTCCAAGCAAGGCTAGTCCCGCTAACGTCGCGATGAAGGTGGCAGGAAGAATCAGAAACAAAGCAGCCAACGTCACACCAAATAGGCCGACGATAATGTAAAAAACACCACAAGCAATTCCTGCTATATAACGTTTATTTGAATCTTCATGCGAGTCTTTACCTGTACAAATCGCTGCAGTAATAGCTGCTACATTAAAAGCATGCGACCCGAATGGTGCTGCAAGGAATGAGCCTAAACCGGTTACTGTCAAAATCGGATTCGCACTCGTTTTAAATCCATCATTTCGCAATACTAGCATTCCAGGCATATATTGCCCCGTCAAAGTAATAACAAATAGAGGTAATGCTACGCTGAGTAAAGTATCAAATGAAAGCTCGGGAACAACAAATATCGGTGTTGCGATTGCCCATTTGATATTGCTGAAATCAACATTTTTTACACTAATCAGGTAGATAAGTCCAATTATTAAAATACCGATGATAGCGTAACGGGATGTAAACCTTTTTAATATTACATAAGCAGCAAATAGGACAACGACAAGTAACGGGTCAAATTCCGCTCCACCGAAGGCTGAAATACCAAACTTCAATAGAATGCCAGCCAGCAAACCAGAAGCAATGCCTGAGGGAATAAGCCGTACGAAACGCTCGAACATTCCCGATAATCCCAAAGCAATAAACCCTAAAGCAGAGATGATGTAAGCGCCAATCACTTCAGAATATGGGGTTACTGCTAATGCCGAAACGAGAAAAGCTGCACCTGGTGTGGACCAAGCCGTAATAATCGGTTCACGGTATCGATAACTTAGCCAAATACCAGTAATCCCCACACCAACGGAGATCGACATTACCCATGAAGCAGTCATTTCAGCGCTCAGATCAGCTGCTTTGGCTGCTTGAAATACGAGAACAAAGGTCCCGCCATAGTTGACAATGACAGATATTAAAGCAGCTATGGTAGGAGATATAAAATCACGGCTGCGCAGTGAAGATGATATTGTATCCATATTCTCTCTCCTAATCATTCTGTTGTGCGGTTTCATCCCAGTAATACTCATCCGGTAAATATCGCTTGCCAAATACGCTTGTCCCTACTCTTATAATGGTTGCCCCTTCTTCTATAGCAACCTTGAAATCCCCAGACATGCCCATCGAGAGAATATCCATTGTTACCCTAGGCAGCTCCTTCTCTATAATCTGTGATTGAATTTGTTTTAATAAGCGGAAGCAGCGCCTTGTCTCGTCATTTGTAGCATTCAGTTTTCCAATAGTCATCAAGCCTTTAACATTTAATGTTTCAAAATGAGACAATTGTTGAACCAACTCCAGTGCAGATTCCGGTAAAACACCGAATTTGCTTTCTTCAAATGATGTATTGACTTGTACCAAGATATCCAAAGTTTTGTGTTCTTTGAGGAGCTGCTGATGCAAGGCTTTTCCGAGCTTCAAACGATCCACAGAATGAATGAGAGTGACATATTTAACAACATCCTTCACTTTATTCGTTTGCAGATGTCCGATAAAATGCCATTCTACTTGGTTGTACTGCTGCATTAGCGGGAATTTCTCGCGAAGTTCTTGAGCTTTATTTTCGCCAAATAATACTTCACCCGCTTGTATGGCAATGCGCAACTTTTCAAGCTGAACCGTTTTTGTCGCTAACAAAAGCTTCACTTCATCTTTCTTGCGTCCTGAGTGCTGGCAAGCAAATTCCATCTGATCCCTTACGGATCTAAGATTTTGTTCAACGAAATGGACCATGTCCGTTCAGCCTTCTTTCTGGAAACGCACAGACTATGCGCAATGTTTTTTCTGTATAGTCATCCATTAGACTTTTTTACTTGTACATTTTTTCTGCCTCAATCGGATTTTCTTTTGCTGTTATTTGATGGGGATCAATTCGGTACACCTGAACAGATGTATTGAAAACAGCAGACCTGTATTTATCTACATGCTGTTTGGACAATGGGCGGTTATAATAACCAGGCACATATTTGTTGAGCATTTCCTGCAACATATATGTAGCTTCTTCCAGATCAACGATGAGCTCGGCCTTGCCGAAAATCATGACGCTCATATAGGCTGTGTCTGTCTTAGCCGGTACTGGATCAGTAATGGTTCCATATTCTTCACAAACCGTAAAACAAACCTCAGGGTTTACACTCATGACCTGATTGCGTCTCCCGCCTGCGGCACCATGAAAATAAAGCTTCTCATTTGCCCAAACAAAGTTGAGCGGAACAACATAGGGCAGCTGACCATCAACCATGCCTAGATGGCCAATTCGCGCTTTGCTTAGGAAAGCTTCAATTTTGTTGCTATCGAGCACCTCTCTAACCTTGTAACGAACCATATCCATTCTCAACCACTCCTTCAATACTGATTTATTTTCGCTAGCATATCAGTCATTGGAGTGAGTTAGTAGATCCAAAAATACTCTTATCGAGCAATCCATATTTATTTGGTGGTTCGGAAATTTCTATGGCATTGCCACTCAAAGGAAAATGGTGTCTGAATTTATCGCAATAACTTTTCGCCGAGTTGGCTTCATTAGCGATTAAATCCAGATTCAAAGAGCCTGTTGACATTTCACGATGTACTAACTATAAACATCTGGGATCTACTAATATAAATGAGGATTTGGAGAACAGGATGACCACCGACAATAAAAGCAAGCTGATGCTGGCAGCAATTGATTTAATGGCTGAGAAAGGCTACAAAGGCGTATCAACTAAGGAGATAGCTGCAGCGGCAGGCGTTAGCGAGATGACCTTGTTCCGCAATTTTGGAAGCAAGCAAAACCTACTGGACAAAGCAGTCGATCATTATCATTATTCGATTGAAATGACTAAGATTTTTCATGAAAAAGTAATTTGGGATTTGAGAGCGGACTTGCTCATGATAAGCCAAATGTATCATGAGATCATGGATCGAAACCGTAAACTGTTTCTCATTGTCTTGAGTGACAACGAGCTGGTCGAGATTCGTGAGAAGGCGCAGAAGCATTCGCGGAAACTATTGGAGCTATTGACGAATTATTTTGCAGACATGCAGGAAAAGAACAAACTGATTGCAACCGATGCGGAAACACAGGCGATTACCTTCATGTGGATGAATTATGGAGCTTTCATAACACAGCTATTTGGTGCGTCATCCATCACTAAGGTGACCCAGCAAAATTTTATGCAATCGAGCATTGAATTGTTTGTTAGAGCTCTGACTCCGTAGTTTTTAAGCATTAGTTAGTGAGTACCTACAACCATTTGGGAGGTGTTGCAATGAGCAATAAACAATTTTCCGAATCAGGCAAAATAGTTGGTCAAACAGCATCGGTGGGTTATGAAGTTGGTGTTCGGAGAACGTTTCCGATTTCGCGAGAAGAGGCATGGGCGTTTCTTGCCTCTACCGAAGGGCTGAAATTATGGCTCGGCAGTCTATCGTTCCTAAAATTTCACAAGGGAGAGACTTTTACGACTCCTGAAGGTATTTCTGGTGAATTCAGGGTTGTAAAACCGTTTCAGCAGCTTCGGTTAAAGTGGGAGAAAAACGAATGGGAGAAACCATCGACGCTGCAAATCCGGCTGCTATCCGATAACCCTGACAAAACAACGATCAGTTTCCATCCAGAGAATCTGGATCATCCGAATACGCGTGAACAAATGAAGCTTTATTGGGAAGATGTATTGATGGCCATTAGGTTAGGCCCCAAATAAACTTCACAAACAACAAATAAACTACTTCATCTAAAGTGGTTTATTTGTTGTTTGGTGGGGCCTTGCAAGGGGATCCAATGATCGAGCAAGCCCAATTAGGCGATTTTTTAGGATCATGTCGTACATTTTTCAGCCTTGGCCAATTCATAGGATCTCATTATTTTGCTCAAATCCATTAATGGACTTAAGCATTTCGATAAATGTATCAAGTTGTTGATTATCCCATTGGGATATGCGTTCATAAAAAACGTTTTCCTTTTCCCGCAGAGCATCAAATGTTTTTTTGCGTCCAAGTTCTGTGAGAGTAAAAAGTATCGCTCGGCGATCATCCGGAGAGCCTTCCCTTTTTACATAACCCAAAATCTCTAGTTGTTTGACGAGACGGCTGACTGAGCTTCGGTCCATAGCAGTTGAATCTGCCAAAATAGAGGCGCTTGTTGGACCATGGGAGTACAGCCATCTCACAATATGGAAAGCCGCAGGTTGTATTGAGGAATCGAAATAAGCAGAAGTTCTGACATTCAGCGCATGCGAGGCGCTGATGAGGGCGTTGATTTGTTCGCCGAGCTTCAGCTCTAATTGTCCTCTCAGCGTGTCTTTACGTTCTTCATTCATTATTGGTACCACCTAACCTGGATTTTTCAAAGATAGCACATTCTATATTTAATTGACATATATCAATCACTTATATATAGTTGATATATATCAATTATATATTTTCAGCAATAGGATGTCAAAATGACCATGAAAAACATGCAATCCATAAAGGAGAATGAAGATGACAGCAAATCCGATAATCGTAATTACTGGCGCTACAAGTGGCTTGGGGCAGCTTGTTGCAATCGAAATGGCTAAGCGAGGCGCTCATCTTGTTCTAACCGCTAGGAGTAAGAGCCGTGCAGAAGCAACTGAAAAAATGATCAAGGAGCGGACACCAACAGCTGAAATTAACTTTTTCTATGGTGATTTGTCATCAATGAAGGATGTCCATCGTTTGGGTCAAGAAATATCAGACGCAGTTCCCAAGATTGACGTGTTATTAAATAACGCTGGCCTTCATGCATTTGAACAGAGGATTACGTCAGACGGATTAGCAGAAATGATGGCTGTGAATTATTTTGCGCCATGGTTATTGACCCATCTCTTGCATCATTCCTTGAAAAAAGCAGGAAGTGCAACTGTTGTTAATGTTGCTTCTGAGGCTTCTCGCCGTCATGGGGAGCTTAAGATACCGGCGGATTTACTCGATACAGCTCCTTTTACTTCTAAAGGCTCATCCGCGGTATACGGGAAAACCAAACTTTTAAATATAATGTTTACTGCTGAACTTGCACGTCAATGGGATGGAACAGGAATCAGTATTCATGCACTGAATCCGGGATTTAATGTTACGGGTCTTGGAAGAGAATTATGGTTTGCCTCGATGCTGGAGCGTCTGCTCCATTTCTGTCGTATTGGGGATCCGCGAAGAGGAGCCGATATCATTATTCGTCTAATGACTGATCCTAACTATCAGGGAAAATCAGGAGGATATTATAATGTTGGAACCGGCGATCCCATAGTACCCGTGCATCCTGGGGGAATGAAGGAGATGCAAAGTAAATTATGGAATGATACATGTGATATTCTAAGGCAGAAAGGCTTCTTTGGAAGTTGATCGGAGCAGTGGAAACTAACCATAGGAGGAGAGCGTTAAGCTGGTAGTAATGAGGGACCCTCTAGGCCCCACCATAATAAACAAATTAACCACGTCCATCGGACGTGGTTTTTTGCTCATTAGCCTATGGGGAGATGCACCATTAAAATATTGCCAAAATAAAAGCGTCATGTTTTATGATGAGCTGGCATGCGGAGTATTAAGAATCCAAACCGTTAAATGGATAAAATTTTCATAAATTACATCGTAATAAATGCTTTACAAGACATATGTGGGTGTACTATTATGGAATAGGACACCAAATGGTGTCTTATTAGAGAATAGAAAGGATGAGTATTTTAAATGCATATACTAGCCATTGTTCTTCAAAGCTGGCTGCTTTTTTCCATGGCTTTTTTTGGAGGAAGCAAGATTGCAGGAGCAAAGCATCAGGTTGAACTGTTTGATTCAATTAAACTTCCTCAATGGTTTCGCGTCATTACGGGCTACGTTCAAATTGTTGCCTGCATAGGACTCATTGTCGGCTATTGGTATGCGGGGATTGCGGCATGGACCGCATTATTGGTAGGCGTCATGATGCTATTGGCGTGCCTCACGCATTTTAGAGTCAAACATCCAATCGGAAAAATATTCCCTGCCATATTAAATCTTTTGATAGCTGCTGCAGTAGTGCTTTTATATGCAGATGAACTGTCCAATCTATTTGGGTAAAGATAGTGGGATTCACCAATAAAACAAATCAACCACGCCCATAGGACGTGGTTGATTTGTTTTAAACCTATTCAATAGATTTCCTTCAAAAGCTCGAAAACTTCCTCTAAAGTAAGGCCGAAGGTTTTGTAATAGGAAGTGTCAATAATCATTTGCTTCATAATCATTTCATTGCGTTTTTGCAGCATCTCATCAGGCGAGAGCTCGGCTACAAAACAGCCTTTGCCGGTTACGGTATAAATCAAGCCAAGCCGTTCAAGTTCTTCCCACGCTTTTTTTACGGTAATGATACTAACACGAAGCTCTGTGGCGGCTTGTCGTATGGGAGGTAAGCTGTAACCATTTTCTAGTTCACCTTTTAGAATTTGTGCGCTAATTTGTTCAAAAAGCTGCTGATAGATCGGTTTATCAGATGAGTTCGAAATAGCTATGTTCATTAAATTTCCACTTTCTGAAAACGTTTGATTGCAATATGATAAGCGATTATCGTAAATATCGCAAATATGACGATGCCCGAGAACAAGATGGATAGATGAATTCCCAAATGATCAGTACCATTTCCTTTGAAAAGATCATACACAAATGAATTCTGTATTCCGAGCCATTCTGCGCCTCCTGCAAACAGTATCGCAGCTGTAATGGACACAATCGTTGCTGCGCCGTATTTATAGGCTGTTTTATAATACATCGATATAAGGATAATGTTGAAGATCGCAATCATAACGAAGCATAGTCCCCAAAAACCAAAGGATGGTTTGAAGAAAAAATAGGTCAGATTTGGATATAAGCGAATAGTAATCAAACCATATATCATGGCAACAATGATGTGCATTAATTCCAGAATAACAATAACGTATACCTTTGCTTTTACAATGTCTTTTTTGGTTACAGGCAGCATGTTGGTAAATATCAAATCATTCTGAGATTTATACCCTGCAAACATATTCGGAATCGTGAGGAAACAGAAGTAGAGGATGACAAGGAAATATAACCATGATGGAATTAGCATTAAAGCACCCGTCAAAAAAGGCATGATATAAAAGAATGGGCTTACGCCTAGCTTTAATTCTTTCATTAGTAAATTATACATGCATAATCTCCTTTTTCGCGAAATAGATCATAATCTCCTCAAGACTAGGCAAAGTTGATTTAATATTCCAAGAGGGATCAAAGTCTTTAGTATGAATCAAGGCTGTAAAGCCGAATGAATTCTTTTTGTAGGCGATTAACTGGTCTTTTATCAAATCCAATTGTTCTTCTTTCCCATTCACCAAGCGGTAGGTATCAATAAATTCTTCTTTCTCAGAGCTGTTGATAATATGACCGTTATCGATAAAAGTAATATAATCGGCACATTTTTCCAAATCAGTTGTGATATGAGTGGAAAACAGGATGCTGATTTCACCATCTTCTACTAGTTCCTGAAAAATATCCAATAAATTGTCCCTTGCCACCGGATCAAGTCCGCTTGTTGGTTCATCAAGAATAAGCAGCTTTGCGCCGTGTGATAAAGCGATGGCTAAGCTGTATTTCACTTTCATCCCGGTTGATAATTCAGCTATTTTTTTGTTTTCATTCAAATTAAATCTCTTGAGATAATTGTAATAGGCTTCATCATTCCAATTATGATAGAACTTTTTGATTACATTAGTTAATGTTTTGACTTTGTTTCGAGTATAGAAATTGATGTCACCAAAGGCAGAGCCAATTTCTTGTTTTAATTCGAGCTCGTGTTTGGTCATCTCCTTGCCCAAAATACTAATCTCGCCGCTATCCTTATGAATCAAATTCAAAATGGCTTTTATTGTCGTTGTTTTTCCTGCGCCGTTGGCTCCGATAAATCCCATAATATAACCCTTTTCCAGTTGRAAAGATACGTCTTTTAAATGAAAATGCTCATATTTTTTATTTAAATTTTTAATTTCTAACGCAAGCATATAATCAACTCCTTTGCAGATTGTGTATGTTGTGCATGCACAATATATCATTGAAGCCATTCGCATGTCAATAACAAGAAATTTACGGATGAGTTTGTTTATTTCTTGTTTATCGTAGTTTGGCATACTTTTGTCGATTAAAGGCTAATCGCGTCGAATTGGCATAAAATTCATTTTAGAACATTGGCCCATGCCCTATACGAATGTCTTTCATACGATATACAGTGCCTTATGTTAGATGACAGAGTAAGCAATTGCTCAATGAGTAATGTGATTATTAAAAGTAAAAACGGAGCTTACCGGGTGAGTTGTTTTTAAAGTGTGCGGAGTGTAACAGCACATGGCTCAAGCAATCCGAAGCTGCTTAAAATAACACCAGCCCAATTTACTTGTTTATTTAGCGTGGCTTAGTCAGTGAAGATTCAAAACATCGATAAGTTAATCAAATTTTTTATTCTCAAATGGGCGAGACAAGCCAGCGGCGCTGACTCGTCTTTATTAATAAATAGTGTAGATGTGAAACCAGTTCTGGAAGGATAACGGTCGTAGTCAGGGATGGGATCAAGGTTTAGTCTAATATGATATTGCCTTGGTTATCGCTGTTTAGGAAGGCTTTGTATAATGGCGTTCTAACACTATTTTGATTCATATGGTGCAGCTAAGGAGATGAGATCACTGAAGAAGATAACAGTAAAAAAACGTTTTGCTCGTTACAATCACAGGCATTTTCAATTTAGAAAAAAACGATGCCATAAGTGTAAGGAAAGGAATTGTAAATGCGGTATTAGACAGGAAGTTATAGTAAATGTCAAAGCAAAGCGTAGAGCAGCGAGTGTTAAAGGAGCAACCGGAACAACAGGAGCAACAGGAGCAACAGGAGCAACGGGAGCAATAGGTGTAACGGGATTAACAGGAGCAACGGGAGCAATAGGTGTAACGGGATTAACAGGAGCATCAGGAATAACGGGAGCAATTGGGGTTACAGGAGCAACCGGAGCGACAGGAATGATAGGTCCAATTGGAACAACGGGAGCAACAGGTGATCCAGGTGTGACAGGATCAATAGGGGCAACTGGGGTTACAGGAGTAACTGGTCCAACAGGAAATCCAGGTGGGGCGACAGGTGAAACAGGATCAACAGGAGCAACGGGAGCGACAGGAGCAACAGGAGTAACGGGCGCATCAGGAGCAACAGGAGTAACGGGAGTAACGGGAGCAACAGGTGAAACAGGAGCAACGGGCGCATCAGGAGCAACAGGAGCAACGGGCGCATCAGGAGCAACAGGAGTAACAGGAGCAACAGGTGAAACAGGAGTCATAGGAGCGACAGGAGTAACGGGAGCAACAGGTGAAACAGGAGCAACAGGAGTCATAGGAGCGACAGGAGTAACGGGAGCAACAGGGGCAACGGGGTCAACAGGAGTGACAGGTGAGACAGGTGAGACAGGAGCAACGGGGTCAACAGGAGTGACAGGAGTAACGGGAGCAACAGGTGAAGGGTTGTCAGCTTACGGTTATGTATTCAATACAGGTAGCCAGTCAGTAGCGGTAGAAACGGATATTATTTTCGATAGCAATGGTAATCTAAATAACATCACCCATACACCGAATACTTCACAAATTATGATAAATAACGCTGGAGACTATGCCGTTTATTATATTGTAACTGCAGTAGAAAGTAATCAATTTACCTTGTATCAGAATGGTGCCCCTGTTGGTGGAAGCGTGTATGGCTCGGGTGCCGGTACTCAACCTAATCCAGGCATGATTATTATTACTGCTGCCGCTAGTGATGTACTGACTTTAAGAAATCATTCCAGCGCCTCTAGCGTTACATTACAAACCAATGCCGGGGGATCACAAATAAATTCAAATGCTTCCATTCTTATTATGAAAATAAGTTCTTAGGATTTCTTTAAAAATTTTGAAAGGATGAGCTCAATTTAGTTTCCTGAACTATTTAGTTGGAAATGTAAGTAATTCAATACGGTGAAACGGGTTATAAAATACCTCAAGGTGAGAGCAAACTACAGCGATGAGGCCAGTGGTGATCTCCCTTAGACCGCAACAAAAAAAATCAATCACGTCCATTGGGCGTGATTGATTTTTTATATGTTGGAATAACCACAGGATCAATCCGTGTGGATGGAATAAAGTGAGAAGGTTGCATCGAGGAGGGAGGTCATCGTCTGAATCCAATACGATCAAATTTAAGAACTATTTGGAATACCGATTCGAACAAAAGTACAACATTCATCAAACAAAACTCCCCCGTCGTAATAAACAAAGCCTCTAACGAAACAAATTTCCCACCCATCAGAAACAACTGTCCGTTTTTTCCGAGGACGCCTTTCGATACAATGAAAGCGTATACTATTCCGTAAAGGAGATTAGATATGAACTTTGACTTAAGTATAGTACCTTTCAGTCGAAGAGAATCGTTCCTAGCGATCTCCATTTTGCCTGAAGCCAAAGATAGAATACAAGGCCTATATATGCGCACCGTGCGCGGTGGCGATGATAAATTCGGCGAAGCTTTCCATATCGATATGCTCGATGAAAGCGGCCAATCTGTATCTTTCCTGTCCAAAGCTTTCCCGGAGCGGATTCAGTTGATATCGGAACGCGGCTTGACGGCAGAAATTTGTATATCTGACAGCCGGACATTCCGAGTTCGCGCGAACGGCTGCGGRATTCGCTTGACCTTCCGTACGGCCGCTTACGATTATGCTTATCAAGCGTCACCTAGCAGCTGGGAAGTAAACAGCTTCACCCATGAATGCAGGTTCATGCTTACTGCGCTTGTTGGAGAGCTGCGGATGGAAGTACCATGGGACAAAATCAAAAGCTCGTATGTTATCGCAAATTTCTTGCCGGACAATAATACAGGTAAATTAGAATTTGCTATTGAAGAGTTTAGGACCATTTTGGAGCCGCGAATGGCTTGGGAACCTTTTGATGACGTCGTAAAGCAAGTGAAGGAAGAGTTTAATTTGTGGTTGGATAATAGTTTAACGCTGCCACAACACTGGGAAGAAAGCCGAGTACTTGCCGCTTATATTACGTGGTCCTGCCTCGTTCCGGCAGAAGGCTGTCTCACTCGGCCAGCGATGTATATGTCAAAGAACTGGATGACGAATATTTGGAGCTGGGATCACTGTTTTAATGCGATGGCGCTTGTTCGCCATGATCCGAAGCTGGCATGGGATCAGTTTATGATTTTCTTTGACCGGCAGGATGAGAGCGGGCTTATCCCGGATTTCATCAACGATAAATATGAGCTGTGGAATTGCAACAAACCGCCCATTCATGGATGGACACTTGCTTGGATGATGGCGAGAACCGATTTTATTAAGGAAACGCAGCTTCGTGAGGTTTATGGGCCTTTGTCCAAATGGACAAAATGGTGGTTCAACTACCGCGATGGCGATAGCGATGGCATTCCGCAATACAATCATGGCAACGACTCCGGCTGGGACAACAGTACGGCGTTTAACAATGGCATTCCGGTAGAGAGCCCAGATTTAGCAGCTTTTCTTATTCTTCAAGCAGAGCTTTTAGCTGAAATTGCTGAAATGTTCGGTCACGTGGAAGAAGCAGTCGAATGGAGACAGCTTGCTGAGGGAACAATGAAAAAAATGATCAGCCATTTTTGGAAAAATGGTCAGTTTACAGCCTGCCGATCAGGTACGCATGAGCTATCCGAAGGAGACAGCCTATTATTGTTCGTTCCAATTATATTGGGCAAACGTCTACCTGAGCATATCCGTACTGCACTGCTAGAAGGGCTGCGTGATGAGAACAGATTCTTAACTGCTAATGGCTGGGCGACGGAGAGTGTGAATAGTCCTTTCTATAGTGCTGACGGCTATTGGCGCGGTCCAATCTGGGCTCCCTCGACTATGATACTGGTTGAAGGTGCTGTCGCAGCAGGAGATCTTGAGCTTGCTGAAATGGTCTCACGCCGGTTTTGCGCGATGCTGGACCGAAGCGGGATGGCCGAAAATTTCGATGCGATGACGGGTCAAGGTTTACGTGATCGAGCGTTTACATGGACGTCGAGCGTGTTCCTCATTTTGGGGAATGAGTATACAACCGAATGAATCACTGCACTTCCAATAAGCCAATAATAGGCTGACGGGAGGTGCTTTTGACGTTTATGGGAATAAGATCTCATTTGTGATTGGTGGGTTGTCGTCCACAGCATATTTGCTGGAATTGCTTCTCATTGTTTGGTAAAAGAGGTCCATGATACACTTCAAGTATTATGGAGTGGAGGAGGAAGGATGTAATTATGATGAATCATATACTTAAGAAACTCAGACTTCCTCTTTTGTCTGGCTCTTACCGGAGCATACGAACCAAGCTGCTCTTCTGTTTTCTCATTGTGACCATTATTCCGCTGCTCTCGCTTGGAGCTTTGTCTTATTACCAATCTGCGAAGGTCATTAATTCTCAGTTTGGCAAATATGGAGATAATGCAGTGGCTCAATTGGAACAGCAGATGAGCTCTTATTTGAATCGAATGAATCAGACAACAGAAACTATTTATTCCTATTTGCTTGATCCTGCGCGCGTTGATCTAAGTGATCGCGTGCCGACTACGTATAAAGATATCATGGTTAAAAATGATTTCGAAGCACTTTTGAAAGCGCTTAAATCCGATCGAACGATTGGCATCTATATTATTACCAGTTCCGGCTATTATTATGGGGAAAATAATCTTGATGTATCCAAGCTCAGCCTCATTCCCGCATGGCAAGCCATGAACCATTCGATTGGCGGCAAGTATTGGTTAGGATTTTACTCTCRGAACCATGCTATGGGCGAAACGATGGAGAACGGGATCTCATTGCTTGGCTTGGCAGTACCGGTTAATAGTCCTTACGGAGCGCTGCGAGGCAGTAAAATATTAATCGAAGAAAATGCCGAGGATCTGCTTCATATGTTCAAGCTGTTCGAGAATGATACGAAGGCACATCTCAAAATTGATGATCCACAAGGAAGGATTATCTATGAGACGGCAACCGACTTCGAGCCCAAAGAGAGTGACATCTTATGGACTAAAACTATTGCTGTTAATGGGTGGAGCATTGAGGCACGATTGCCTGCTGCATCCTTTTATCGCACTTCCGACATTATACGGTCGAATACCGTCATCGTCGCTTTTGGCTCCTGTCTGCTGGCCTTTGGACTCGCATACTTGTTCTCTTCCCGGTTTACCGCACGGATTCGCCGCCTTAAGGATGCGATGCAGAAGGTAAGTTTCGGAAAGCTGCATACGAGGACTCAGGTTGAATCCCATGATGAGCTAGGCATCCTGGATACAAGCTTTAATAATATGGTCAGCGGGATACAATCGTTAATTGGCGAAGTTGAACGGAGCGAGCGACTTAAGAAGGAGGCGGAGCTTAAGGCTTTCCATTATCAAATTAATCCCCATTTACTGTTTAACACGCTTAATTCGATTCAATGGAAAGCGAGACTGCAAGGAGCAGAAGATATCCGTCAGATGCTGTATCACCTTACGATGGTGCTTGAGGGTAATTTGGATATCTCACAGGAATTGATTTCTATGGAACGTGAGCTTCGGATGATTGATCATTTTTTGAAAATTCAAGAAGTTCGCTACGGTTCCACGTTCGAGTATGAGCTGGAATGCGATGAGCATTTGAAACGCTATCTGATTCCTCGAATGACGCTGCAGCCATTGTTCGAAAATATTTTTTTCCATGGCTTCGAGGATGGCAAGGGTGTGATCCATTTGACCGTAAAGGAAAAAGGCAATCATTTATTGCTTAGTTTATCTGATAACGGAGCTGGCATTTCACCAGATAAGCTAAAGCTTCTACTATTGCCCAATATGACGAATCGCAAGGGCCGAGGAGGACTTGGTGTGCAAAATGCCGATCAGAAATTTAAACTGCATTTTGGCTTGCAATATGGGTTAACCGTACAATCGATTCAGGGTGAAGGGACTACGATCATCATTGAATGGCCCAAAAAGGAGGAAAACCTGCATGAAAGCAACCAAGATGATTAAGGTGTTAATCGCAGATGACGAAAGTATTGTCCGCAAGGGACTTCGCTCAACCGTTCCTTGGGATAAATATGGAATGGAAGTGGTCGCTGACGCTTCAAACGGCCGCAAAGCCTGGGATGCTTTTCTTGAACATCAGCCTGAAGTTCTCATAACAGATATTGTCATGCCCGAGATGGATGGCATCGAATTATCACGGAAAGTAAAGGAGAAGGCTCCTCATACAAAAATAATTTTACTCAGCTGCCACCGGGATTTTGAATACGCGCAGCAGGGCATGAAGCTGGGCGCATCAGGTTATCTGCTCAAAACCGCCTTCGAGGACRAAGAGCTGGAAGGAATGCTGGCGAAGTTCCAGAGTGAACTGGGGGCGGCTTCGGAATCCGCGGTGCTTGAAGAAAATGGCATTGATCAAGGTGAACGCTTGAGTACCCTGTTGTACGCTTGGTTGAATGGACATAACAATAAATTTATTGGCGAGATGGAGAAACGTACTCGCGAGGAGTGGTCTTTCCATGGCGAGCCTGTCTATATCTATTTGGTCAAGACTTCAGGCTGCGAGTCATCCTGGCTTGATCTATTGAAGAAAGTGACATACGAGGATCAAAAAATTTGTGAAGGGACGATTATTCCTTATGGGGAGGAACGCTGCTACTGTATCGTCCCGCAATCTAAATTAAATGTCTTGGACATGCTGCTAGTGGAGCAAAAGAGCAAGAATACGAAGCTGCAGTGGGCCAAAAGAGGGCCGCTCATGCATGCGGATGAACGACTTCAAGCATGGTCAGCGCTTCATAAAGAAGCAGAACTGGAGAAAGCCCACAGCGTATCCGCAGTGGATTGGCCAGAGGCAATTTGGCGAGCAGTTAACTTGCTGCATGATAACCCAGCGGCAGATTGGTCAGTCAGCGACGTGGCCAAACAGGTCGGCCTCAGCCGCAGCCATTTCTCGATCCTGTTCAAAAAAGCAGTAGGGGACAGCTTTGTCGCCTATCAGTATAAACGCAAGCTGAAACTTTCCTATGTGTTATTGAAAGAAACGACGCTTACGATGCAGGACATAGCCGAGCGTACAGGGCTTGGCGATAGCAAATATTTCAGTAAATGGTTCAAGCGCTGCACGGGGCAAACGCCCAGCTGCTACCGTACCCAACAAAAAGGCAGTACGCTCCAAACAGATGTGCACCTTCCCAAGTAAATCAAACAAAACCACACCAACATTCGAATGTTTAACGGTTTTGTAGCGCTTTCATTTTTATTAAGATGAAAGCAGTTCAATTACGAAGTACTACACGGATAGGGGAGCTGCCAGAATGAAGAACAAAATTTCTCTTATTATTGTGACGACGGTTATGACTGTGACAATGCTTACTGCATGTTCAGGCAATAACGAAAGTACAAATGGCACGACAGCGAAGCCTGATAATGAAAAAGGTTCTACAGCTTTGAAAACGCTTCGATTCGCTACATGGGATACTGGGGATGCGCTCAAGATTGAGCAGGATATCGCTAAGAAGTTCGAAGCCAATCATCCTGGCACGAAGGTTCAGGTAGAGGCTTACGCAGATGGATTTGACCAAAAGCTGGCTGCAGGCTTTGGGGCTACAAATCCTCCCGATGTCATGTACATGTGGGATTTTCCAACCTATCACCAGTCGCTTGAGCCGCTTAACAGCTATGCAGACAGTGATGCGGACCTGAAAAAGGATGACTTCTACAGCGGCCTATTTAATTACGCGACAATTGACAACAACCTTTATGGCATTCCTGCAGGTTTCACGACACGTGTTGTGTACTACAACAAGAAAATGTTTGATGATGCGAAGGTTCCTTATCCGAAGGATGGCTGGACATGGGATGAGTTTCAAGAAATTTCCAAGCAGCTGACGGACAAAACAAAGAAGCAATATGGCTTCGGAGTTCGGGCTGAGAATGACACTTATGATCTGCAAGGGTTTGTATGGAGCAATGGCAGCTCCTATATATCGGATGACGGTAAAACAATAGACGGTTACATGAACAGCAGCGAAACAGCAGGTGTGATTCAAATGTTTGGCGACATGTTAAAGGACGGCTCTGCCGTGCTTGCAGGTGGTAAAGGTCAACAAAGCGGCGAGGATATTTTTAAAGCTGGCAAAATCGCCATGTGGGAGAGCGGAATTTGGCCGCTCGAATCTTTCAAGCAAGCTGGCATTGATGTAGGCACCGTGGAGATGCCAGCATTTCCAGGCAAGCAGGTTAAAGGCGTTGTCGCAGAATCTGCGCTGTCCATTGCCAAGGATTCCAAGCAAAAGGATTTGGCTTGGGAATTTATCAAATATTATGTATCGAATGAAGCAATCAAGATGCGCGTAGCTGATTTGCCAGTAAGATTAAGCGTCGTGGAAGAGCTCAAAAAAGATCAAGATCCTCTGTACAAGCCGTACTACACGATGCTTGAACGTTCTGATAATACACCGGCTTTCCTGCTTAACGCAAAGTGGAATGAAGTGAATAGACAGCTTTCCGCGGCAGTAGAAGCAGTTATGCATGGCAGCAATGCGCAGGAAGCATTGAATCAGGCGGTAAAAGATAGCGAGCGTTACTTGAAATAACATTATAGCTGCAGAAAGAAGGTTAGGAGATGGCTCAGACCTACCCACAGACAGCAGGAAAACATTCAGCCAGCCTGAAACGCAGATGGGGTGGGGCTGTGCCCTACCTCTTCATTTTTCCATGGATCTTTGGATTCCTCGTTTTCACTTTGGGACCGTTGTTGTTTTCACTTATTATTTCTTTTTTTGATTGGCCGATCGTGGGCAAGGTGCAATTTATTGGATTTGGCAACTATGTAGAAATGTTTACAGATGATCCGTTGTTTTGGAAGTCATTCGGCGTCACGATTAAGTTTGCAGCGCTATTTGTTCCGCTCAATATTGCAGTTGGGCTCGGACTTGCGATTCTTCTTAACCAGAAGACACGGGGCAGTGCGATTTTTCGAACAGCATTTTATTTGCCTTCTGTCATCTCAGGTGTAGCTTTAGCAATGATCTGGTCTTGGGTGTACAGCGGTGATTACGGCATATTGAATTATTTTCTGTCACTCGTCGGTGTACAAGGCCCGGACTGGCTGAATGAAACACAGTGGTCTCTTGTTGCTATGGTTGTCGCAAGCCTATGGGGACAAGGCGCAATGATGCTCGTCTTTCTCGCTGGGCTCAAGGGAATTCCAAAGGATCTTTATGAATCCGCATCGATAGATGGGGCTGGTTTAATCAGGCAGTTCATCAGTGTAACGATCCCGCTGCTAACGCCGACGATTTTGTTCAACCTAATTACTTCAATTATAGCGGCATTTCAACAGCTCACTCTCGCGTTATTGCTCACGGGCGGAGGTCCTATGAAATCTACGTACTTCTATGCGATGTACATGTATGAGAATGCGTTCAAGTTTTTCAAAATGGGTTATTCTGCTGCAAACGCATGGTTCATGTTTCTTATTGTGCTCACATTGACTTTTTTTGTATTCAAGTCGTCAGAGGCTTGGGTGTTCTATGAAGGTGAAATGAAGCGTTTGCCGGAGAAGAAATCAAAGTCCAGTGGAAAGGGGAGATCCGTATGAGGCGGATCATCGTTTATACGCTGCTGATCATCTGCTCGCTGATGTTCGCTGCCCCGTTATTTTGGGCGTTAACGACCGCTCTTAAGTCGCAATCGGAGCTGTATCTTTTTCCGCCAAAATGGATTCCTTCGGTTTGGAAATTCAGCAACTTTGCGGAAGCATGGACGACGCAGCCTTTTAACTTATTTCTGAAAAATACGCTTATCGTAACTTCGTTGTCTACGATTGGCCAGTTAATATCCTGTACTCTAGTAGCTTACGGGTTCGCGAGATTTGATTTTAAGGGTCGCAATCTGCTTTTCCTAGTTGTACTAGCGACGATGATGGTTCCTTGGGAAGTGACAATGATTCCGCAGTATATGGAGTTCAACTATTTGGGATGGATTAATACGCTCAAACCGCTTATCGTACCTTCTTGGTTCGGTTCAGCTTACTTCATATTTTTGCTGAGGCAGTTTATTCTTACGATTCCGCGTGAGCTTGATGAGGCGGCAACTATAGATGGGGCGAGCAAAATTGGAATTCTTGTGCGGATTATAGTGCCGCTCATGGGACCATCGCTTATTTTAGTCGCTGTGTTTCAAATGATGAGCTGCTGGAATGATTATCTGGGGCCGCTTATTTTCCTTAATGATCAGTCGAAGTACACACTAACGCTTGGATTAGCGCAGTTCAAGGGCATGTTCGGCGTCGATATGCAGTCGATTATGGCGATTACTTGCCTCATCTCGATTCCTCCGCTCGCTGTATTTTTTTTCGCACAGCGTTATATTGTCGGTGGAATAGCAGGTACGGGAATTAAGGGATAGGCAGCATGAATAGATAGAGTGATAGAGATAGGTTTAGGAGAGGAGCGGCATCGATGCGAAACGAGAAAATAGAACGCGATTGGGATAACCTTGCCATACTTGCACGTGGCCGTGCGAAAAGCCGATCATATTTCATCCCGTATTCCGATCGTGCTGGAGCTTTGAGCTATGACCGAGGGAGCTCCCCTTGGTTCCGCTCATTAAATGGCAGTTGGAAGTTTCATTATGCGAAGGGGCCTGAGTGGGCACCGGATAGATTTTATGAAGACCATTATGATACATCCAGCTGGGATGAGATTCAGGTTCCAAGTCATTGGCAGCTGAAAGGTTATGGAAATCCGCATTATACAGACTTGTATTATCCATTCCCTGTTGATCCGCCTTATGTACCGAATGATAATCCAACAGGCAGCTATATACGAGAATTCGAGCTGCCTGCACATTGGAATGGAAGAAAGCTTGCCGTCAAGTTCGATGGCGTTGATAGTGCCTTTCATTTGTGGGTTAACGGGACATTCGTGGGATACAGCCAAGGAAGCCGATTGACATCAGAGTTTGATTTGACGCCTTATGCGAAACCGGGTATCAACCGTCTAGCTGTTCGTGTATACCAGTGGTCGGACGGCAGCTACTTGGAAGATCAGGATATGTGGTATATGAGCGGTATTTTTCGAGATGTATATTTGATTTCGGAGCCATCAGCGGTTCGTATTGTGGACTACCGAGTCATTACCGATTTGGATAGTGAATACTGCGATGCGATGTTATCGGTACAGGTGGAACTGAGTGGAGAGGATCTGCAAGGCGAAGTTCGGCTGGAGCTGCTTGGCCCTGAAGGTGCTTTTGTTTCCTCAGCAGTGAAGCAAATCTCATCTGCTGATGGTCAGACTTTCGTAGCAAGTTTCGCCATTCCAATTGTGAAGCCAGCCCTTTGGAGTGCGGAAGCTCCTGCTTTGTATCATCTGACAATAAGTATTGTGGATCAGAGTGCACAAATGATCGAGACCGTTGCTCAGCGGGTGGGCTTCAGGAAGATAGAAGTAAAGAACGGCCAATTTTTGGTGAATGGCAAAGCCATTTTGCTCAAAGGCGTAAATCGTCATGACCATCACCCTGATACGGGACGAACAGTCACCCTATCGACGATGATCCAAGATGTGAAAATGATGAAACAGCATAACATTAATGCGGTTAGAACGGCACATTATCCGAATGATCCGAGATTTTATGATATTTGTGATGAATACGGTTTGTATGTTATGGAAGAAACGGACTTAGAGACACATAT
>NZ_JBFRDK010000092.1:0-25484 GCF_052113545.1 Paenibacillus sp. TAF43_2 | reverse complement strand
GCAGTAGGCTTACGAAGATCGGCATCAATAAGAACAACTTTCTTCTCTGATTGCGCGAAAGTGACAGCCAGATTCGTTATCGTTGTCGACTTCCCCTCACCAGGGCCTGCTGAAGAGACCATTAGCACCTGCAATTTCTCATCTATTGATGAGAACTCTATGTTCGTCCTCAGAGCGCGATAGGATTCTGATATGGGAGAACGAGGATTCGTTAGCGTAATGATCTGACGCTTATTTTTCAATCGAGACACCCTCTAATTCACCTGCCTTGTAAGTTTGAGTTGTTTTGCTGGTTTGGCTAGAATTAGCATCCTCCGTATTCATTCTTGAAATCATAGCAAGCGTGGGCTGACCCAAAAACTGCAGCACATCTGCTTCGGTTTTAATCGTGTCATCCATATACTCAAGTAAGAATGTAATACCTACGGCAATCATTAAAGATACAATAAACGCAATCGCGACATTAAGAGGTACGTTCGGTGAAACCGGACTTGGCTGCACATCGACCACAGCTTCATTCAGAATCGATACATTCTCCACTTTAAAAATATGCTGGATTTCTTCGCGGAAAACATTCGACACCGCATTCACAACCTGTGCTGCTTGATTATAATCCACATCCTGCACGACTAATGTCATGACCTGTGTATTATTTACAGAGCTAACCTGGATTTTACGTGAAAGCTCAGTCGCAGTTAATCCAAGCTGCGGATATTGCTCAGCCACTTTATCCAATATAGCTGGTGTTTTAATAATTTCTTTGTACGTATCGATCATTTTGATATTGGAGTTGATTTGATTAAGATCAAGCTGCCCGGTTGCCATTTGTGTCGTCGTTTGATTTACGATTATTTTAGTAGATGCCTCATAGACCGGATCTTTAAAAAACATGCTAATAACGGCCGCAGCAGCTGTACAGAGGAAAACAAATACTAATATTAGCGCCAATCTCTTCTTTATGATTGCCATATACTGTCGTAAGTCTAGTTCGTTAGACATGCGTATTCCTCCATGGGATATAGTTATTTAGAATGAGAATATAATCCTCAAGAACTATACCTTACTACATAATAATCTATAATATTACAATATCCTATATATTCCCGAAAAAAATCTTCCTCTCATCCACATGAGAGGAAGATTTTGTATATATTTTTACTTAATTGTCGAAATTTAGTGCGCGGTAAATAATTACTGCTGCCTCTGCACGAGTCGCATTGTTATTTGGCAAGAACTTGCCTGCATTTCCAACTACGATTTTGTGAGTTGCCGCAAATGCAACGCCATCTTTTAATGACGCATTAATTTTCCCAGCGTCCGCAAAGTCTTTTAGTGCAGCATTTACATCAGCTACGTTAGAAGCGCCTTGCGATACTTTCAATGCGCGAGCGATCATCGTTGCCATCTCAGCACGAGTAATCGTTGCATTTGGATCAAATTTAGTATCTGAACGGCCGTTAATGATTTTGAGTTGTGCCGCAGCAGCTACGTATGGTGCATACCAAGCAGCTGAATCGACATCAGCAAAACCTTCTGTAGCTGAGCCATTCTCAAGATCAAGAGCACGGATAAGCATTTTCGCGAATTCAGCGCGAGTCACTTTGTCTTTCGGTGCAAATTGACCTTCTGATTTACCTTCGATTGCACCCTTAGCAGCTACAACGCTAATTTCGCGACCAGCCCAAGCTTCTACAGAAGCAATGTCTTTGAACGAAACTTTGTTTTCTACAACAAGATAAGAGGAGAACGAATCACGAGATTCGATAATAGAGTTGCCCGATACACGTCCACCGTGGAATACTAGCTTGCCATCAACGATTTTCGCTACGGAAAGAAGCTCTTTATCAAGACCAGTTGTATCGCCCAGCGGAATGCTGATTACAATCGGTTGATCGAATGAAGTTTTTGCAGTGCCGCCAACCGTTAGGTTGAAGTCATAAACTTCAGATACTGATTTCAGCGTGCCTACAACGTCAGCAGATACATCGCTCTTCTTAATAGTAAGACCAATTGCAGAAGAGAATGAACCGCCTACAGGTACTGTTACTTCAAATTTGCCAATCGTGAATGTTGCACCGGATACATTTCCAGCTGCTGCTGCTTTAACCACTGCATCAGAAAGGTTCAAAACAACATCCTTTTGTGATACTTCACCAAGATTGATTTGCAAAGCAGTCTTGGCAAGTGCAGAAGCTGGTGCTAGTTCTTTAACCTTAGAAGCAACAGTGTTAATGCCGGCAATTGCTGACAATACACTTTTCTCATCCAATTGAAGAACAGCTTGTCCATTTACTGTAGTAACACTTGAAGCTGCGCTAATTGCTGCAAGCTTAGCAATTTCTGCTTTTGCATCAGCAACAAATTTAGTCACAATAGCAGCTTTCTCAGCTTCAGTCGCTTTATCTAGCGCTGCTTTCAAATCGTTTAGCAATTTGTCAGTTGATTCAGGAAGCGGTGTAGCTGGTGTTACTGTGCCACCTGGACCACCCGGAGTGATTGGAGGTGTAGTCGGGTTCAAATATTGATAAGCTTTGAACAAAGCTCCTGCCGCAGCAACGAATGTAGCATCTTTGCCTACAGCTTCTCTTGCACGTGACAACACGCCAATGACATCATCTTTAGTAATACCGAAATTTGTAAGCAATATTTGCGCTTTATATTGTTTAGTCGACAATTCGTTCAGTACGCTTTGCATTAATTGCTTAACACTGTCTTTATCAGTCAAAAGAGCGAGCAAACCATCAAAATCCTTGGCGCCTACTTGCTTAACTAATTCTTTCTGAACATCGAAGAAATACAGTGCAATATCATCGATTGAAAGATCAGACACCTTTCCACGATCAGCAAAGGTTTGGAGCAGCGTACCATACTCTGCATGCAATTCTTCAAGTCCTTTTACCGTTGGGCCGTAAGACCACTCTACAGCATCCAAGAAAAGGCCTTCCAATTCTGTTTCTTCTTCATCCGATACAATAATTTTATTTACAATCGGATTTACGATATCGCCTTTTTGATGGATCTCTAAGCCGTTAAGTGCATCTTGCAGCGCTCTTACATTAGCCCAACCATTTGTCGCTTTGAGTGCGTCATCTAGTTTCTTCGCTTCAATCACAAGAGCGGAATCCGCCAATGAAGAAGATGCATAAACAACCCCATTTACTCCAAGCTTCTCTGCCAAACCTTTGCTACTTAGCGGAATTCCAGCGAAAGCCGTAAGGGCTACGCTTGCCGCAATTGTAGAAACTGCTAATTTTTTTCTTAATGTCACTTTCTTCACTCCTAATTATATGATAATAGTTGCACTCATCTAATAGATGAATGACTAATAACGCCAATAAAATCATTTTTAGTATGCGCTTTCTTCAACTTCCAATCATTCTAGCGCACACTATTTTTTGTAGAAATAGGAAATAAAACGACGCAAAACCCCGTCTGAAGAAACTATAGTAATAGGCTGGTTATGTATAGGTTTGTCGTCTAGCACAGACTGAGCGTTGGATTGCAAATAGGTAACCCACTGTTCTCCCATTCGCCTCTCAATGGACGCATAGGCTTCGCCCAGACGAAAACCGCGGCGCTCAATATGATGAGCATCGGAAGATACAAAATGAATATGGCCCGCCTTCAATAATGACCATGCGGACTGTTCAATGCGCTTACCAAATCCCCCAAGCAGTGAGTGGGTCGTAACCTGTGCGAATGCGCCTGCTTCAATAAGCTCAGCTAATCGATCTGGGTGCTTCACAACTTCTGCATTTCTTTCTGGGTGAGCGATAATCGGTTTCAACTTCAATACATTAAGCTCATGCACGAGCTCAATCATCGCCTTCGGAATACGGGAGGACGGCATCTCAATCAATACATATCTAGAGCCGGCTAAGGGAAGCAATTCTTTTCTATACCAAGCATCGAGCAGATCATCATGAACGCGAATTTCTTGACCTGTATGTATAGCAATAGGCACACCCGCAGCTATTAACCTTTCGTTAATAGTGTGAGTGTGCTTAGCTACGTCGATTGCTGTATTGGTATAGGTTCCATTGGCATGGTGCGGAGTGGCGATGATCGTTGTAATTCCCTCTGATACAGCTGCCCGGGCCATATTCAGAGTATCATCGAAACTTGCCGCACCATCATCCAATCCAGGTAAAATATGCGTATGGATGTCTATCATGCTGAGTTCACTTCCTAGTAGAATTTACCTGTTAGGTAGGTTTGAACCTATTCTACCATAGGAAAATGGATCTTTCAGCACTTCTCCCTATAATTCGACAGTAATTACTCTCACTTTTTCATTATATCCTACTATTTCCAAAAGTGTAAGTAAAAAATTGTAAAATGGAGGGGAATGTTCAGAAAAGTTTCAGAACTATAGAAGCTCTTTACGCAGTTCTGCTGCGGATTTTGGTGAAAGGTAGCCGTATGGAATGTCGAATACGGTTTTGGCTCCAGACTGTCCTTCACGAGCAAATTTATAAGCTGCTCTAGCATAAGCAACAAGCACGCTAGCCGTGAATTCAGGGTTGCTGTCAAGCTTCAAACCGAACTCGATAATTTGAGTGCTGTTCTCGCCTGTTTTGCCACTGCGAAGCACCATACCACCGTGAGGCATTGTGGAATGCTCGGCTTTCAATGTTGCTTCATCAATGAAATGAACAGTCGTATTATAATCGGAGAAATAGTTCGGCATCGTACGGATTTCCTCAGCAATCGCGTCTTGATCAGCACCCTCTTCTGCTACGATGTAGCAATCACGGACGTGCTTCTCACGCGTTGTAAGCTCTGGATTTTCACCGTTACGAACTCGTGCTACTGCCTCTTCACTAGGAATAGTATATTGAACGCCGTTCTTTACACCTTTCACGCGGCGAATCGCATCTGAATGGCCTTGGCTTACACCTTTGCCCCAGAATGTATATTCCTTGCCTTCTGGCAATATTGCCTCAGCAAGCAAACGATTCAATGAGAACAAGCCTGGGTCCCAGCCTGTGGATATTACACTTACTTTATTGCTCGTTTTGGCAACTGCATCTACCTGATCAAAAAATTCAGGAATACGCGCATGCGTATCGAAGCTGTCAACCGTATGGAACAAGCGGGCAAAAGCTGGAACCTGCTCTGGCAAATCCGTTGCTGAGCCGCCGCAAAGAATCATAACGTCGATATCATCGACAAAGCGCTCAGCGTCTTCAATTTTATATGCTTTTGTTTCAGACGGAATAGATGCTGGGTCTCTGCGAGTAAAGATCGCATCCAGTCTCATATCCGCACTTTGTCTAATTGCAAGCTCTACGCCGCGTCCAAGATTGCCGTAACCAACAATACCGATGCGAATCTGTTCTGTCATGACGCCGCCACCTCTTCTTGTTTTATAAATATATTAGATCCAGCCTCTAGCTTCCATTGCTGCTGCGATCCGTTTGATCGAAATCATATAAGCAGCTGTACGAAGGTCAGTGTCATGTTCCTTAGCAAGATCACGAACAGCTACGTAAGAAAGAATCATATTCGTCTCAAGCTTCTCAAGAACCTCTGCTTCGCTCCAGTAGTAGTTAGCCAAGTTTTGTACCCACTCGAAGTACGAAACCGTAACGCCGCCTGCATTTGCAAGTACGTCTGGAATAACTGTGATGCCGTGGCTCCAAAGTACGCGATCCGCTTCTGGTGTTGTTGGTCCGTTCGCAGCTTCTGCAACGATTTTTGCTTTAATGCGATCTGCATTTTTAGCAGTAATTACGTTTTCTAGAGCAGCTGGCACCAAAACATCAACATCAAGCTCAAGCAAATCTTCATTAGAAATATAGTACTTCTCGCCATACTCACGGATGGAAGTCGTATCCTTTAGTATGGAGATCTGTTCGATATCCAATCCATTCGGATCGTAAATTCCGCCTCTGGAGTCGCTGACTGCTACAACTTTAATGCCTGCTTCGCTAAGCAAACGAGCAGCAATGCGACCAGCGTTGCCGTAACCTTGAATCGCTGCAGTAGCCGTTTCAATAGGAATATTCTTATCTTGAAGTGCTGCCAGGATCGTGTACACACAGCCTTGTGCTGTTGCTTCATTACGACCTTGGGATCCGCCAAGAATAAGCGGTTTACCTGTAATAACGCCAGGTGAGTTAACGCCTTTTAGTCTGCTGTACGTATCCATCATCCAACCCATGATCTGCGGAGTCGTGTATACGTCCGGTGCAGGAATATCTTTGTCAGGACCTACAAAATCAGCGATAGCTTCCATGAAAGCACGGCTAACACGCTCTAGCTCGCCTTTGCTAAGAAGATGTGGATCACAAATAACTCCGCCCTTGCCGCCGCCGTATGGAAGGCCAACAACGCCGCATTTAAAGCTCATCCACATGGAAAGTGCTTTTACTTCATCAAGCGTTACATCAGGGTGAAAGCGAATGCCGCCCTTAGTCGGTCCAATCGCGTCATTATGTTGGGAACGGTAACCTTCGAACACTCGAATTGAGCCATCATCCATACGAACTGGGAAGTTAACCGACAGCACGCGCTTCGGCTGCTTCAAGATGTCTGTAACATGCTTAGGCAATTGTAGATGGGCCGCTGCAGTATCGATTTGCTGTTGTGCGATTTGGTACGGATTTAACGTTTCTTCTACTATACTCACTGTCATTTTAAGTTCAGTCCTTCTTCGTAGAGTCCGACTCCCATTCCATGGATTAGCCGCTTTTTTGATTTTACCTTTTTCATCACTATTTTAAAAGAAAAATTTCGTTATTTAGTGCAAAAATTCTACATTTTTATCCATTGTCATGTTAGGTTTCATGTAGTGGGAGTTACCATAACACACACTGTTCTTTAATAATCCTTTTTATGTAAAAAATAAAAGGGTTTCGCACTAAGTTAGTCCAACTTAGTACGAAACCCTCACATGATACATTTTTATACAATTAGAATTCAATCTCATAAACTATCAACCACAATTATGAATCACAAGAATTAACCATTCGTCTCTACCGTCTTCACTGACGATTTGCTTCGTGGTTTGCTCTCGATGCTGATCCATATCAGTCCTGCGGCCATACAGCATGCGCCGCACATTTGCAGCAGCGCGATCTTCTCATCGAACATCACATACCCAGCTACAACAGCCGCCGCCGGAACTGCATAACGGAAAAAGTTAGAGCGCGTTGCGCCAACCTTGAACATACATGCATTCCAAACGACAAAAGCGACAACGGTGCAAATCAATACATTATAGCCAATGGAAAAATAATGCCCCGCCTGAAGAGCTGACCAATCGGTTTGCCCCCAAGCCCCAAAGGTGAGCGGCAGCATAAACAACGACCCAAAAGCTATCGTCCACGTGCTTACACGCAGAGCAGAGTATTGCTTCATAAGCGACATGGAGCTCAGATTAAATAACGGACCGACAATGCTGACTCCAAGCGCCATCAAGTTGCCGATCATATTGTCAGATGAGAGACTGAAGCTTTCACCGCCGCCCAGTATGACAAAGCATACTCCAACAATGGATATCGCTCCGCCAACAATGAGCCTCTTCGTGATGGCTTCGCGCATGAATAAAGGAGCAAACAATGCAGCGAAGATCGGCCACGGCGCTACATTCAGCAGCGACGCATTGGCTAAGGTCGTATATTTAATCGAGTACATCACCGTAATTTCGAGCAGTGTAATGCCAACCAGCCCAATGACAGCAAGCTTCGGCACGATTCGCCATGGAATGCCCACACTGCCCTCTCTTAGCTTAAGAATGAGAAAGAAAAACGGAATAGCCAATCCAAATCTCAAAAACGAGAAAACGATGGGATTAAACGACTCCATAGCTAACCGCGATATGCCGAAGTTCGCTCCCCACACAACAGCGATTAGTATAAGACCGCCGTAATTCATCCATCTGCTATTCATGCACTCCGCCCCATCTATTCACATTTGCCGCCTCATCTGGAAATATCTCATCCAGCATAGCATGGGAATCATTAGAAAAATGCTATCTCTTTTGTTTATTTCTTATGCATTTTAAACTCAAGGAACAACTCGTTATAGTGGGCCAGCATTCTTTTGCCGAGGTTGTCGTAAACCTCAAGCCTTTTAGTCAGCTCTTCATCTGGGTAAAAACGCTCATCGGTCGCAATCTCCTCAGGCAGCAGCGCCAGCGCCGCTTCATTCGGAGTCGAGTAACCAACATATTCCGCGTTCTGAGCAGCCACTTCAGGGTCGAGCATGAAGTTGATAAATTGATGCGCGCCTTCGATATTTTTGGCCGTCTTCGGAATAACCATATTATCAAACCAAAGATTTGAGCCTTCCTCTGGCACGATATAATCAAGCTTATCGTTCTCATCCATAATTTCCGATGCATCACCCGACCAAACAAGACCGACCGCAGCTTCTTCGTTTGCAAGCAGCATCTTGATTTCGTCTCCGACAATCGCCTTCACGTTAGGCGTCATCTGGAGCAGCTTCGCTTTCGCCTCCTGCAAATGAGCCTCTTCCGTATCATTCAGCGAATAACCTAAAGAGTTAAGCCCCATGCCCATAACCTCGCGCGCGCCGTCCAGCAGCAGGATCTGGTTGCGCAGGCTTTTATCCCATAGATCATTCCAGCTGGAGAAAGTCAGGTCCCCGACTAGCTCTGGATTGAACACAATTCCGACAGTCCCCCAAAAATAAGGAATGGAATAAGCGTTGCCTTGATCAAATGATAAATTCATGAAACGCGGATCGATATATTTTAAATTCGGAAGCTTCGAATGATCGAGCTTTAAGAGCAAACCATCCTCTTTCATCTTGCTAATCGCATATTCAGAGGGAATGCTCACATCAAACGTCGTACCGCCTTGTCCAATCTTGGTCATCATCGCTTCATTCGAATCGAAGGTTTGGTAAATGACCTTTATACCTGTCTCCTCTTCAAAGCGGTCAAGCAGCTCGGGATCAACATAATCGCCCCAATTGTAAATCGTCAGTGTATTGCTTCCGCTGTAGCCTTCACTATCATTCAAATACGAAGTCAGGTAGATGAGGCCAAATGAAACAACAAACACGATTACGAACATACGCACAAGCTGTGTCATTAGTGCCCCTCCTTGCTTGACGGCTTCATGTTTCGTTGATTAATGAAGTAATAACCAACGACAAGAATGATCGTAAATAAGAAAATAAGTGTCGACAACGCATTGATCGATAACGACACGCCTTGGCGCGCTCGTGAGTAAATCTCAACAGAGAGCGTCGAGAAGCCATTGCCGGTTACAAAAAACGTTACTGCAAAGTCATCTAGCGAATACGTCAGCGCCATGAAGAACCCTGCGAATATGCCCGGTCTGATGAATGGAAGCACGACGCGCGTCAGCACCTGCCACGAGCTGGCACCAAGATCATGCGCCGCATCAATCAACGTTGAGCTCATTTCCTGCAGCTTCGGCAGCACCATAATAACGACAATCGGAACACTGAACGCAATATGCGACAGCAAGACGGACACAAAGCCCAGCTTGATGCCAATCATCGTAAATAGGATAAGAAAGGACGCACCGATAATAACATCGGGACTTACGATCAATACATTATTGAGCGTCAAAAGCGATTGTTTCGGTCGATTGCTGCGAATGTGATGAATAGCTATCGCACCAATAACACCAAGAATCGTCGAAATTGCAGCGGACAGCAGCGCAATAACGAACGTGTTCAGGACAATGATGAGCAAACGCGTATCCGCGAAAACCTCTTTGTAATAGTCAAGCGTGAAGCTCTCGAAATTACGCATCGAGCCGCCGCTATTGAACGAATAAAACATTAAATAGAAAATAGGCGCATAGAGTACTGCGAACACGAGTACGAGATAGATGTTCGACCATTTATTTTTTCCGCGCATCTGCCGCACCTCGCTTTCGGTTGCCGGTCAACAGCATCATCGCCGCCATTGCTAGAATCAAGAACACAGCAATCGTCGAACCCATACCCCAGTCCTGCGTCACGAGAAAATGCTGCTCGATTGCCGTACCTAGCGTAATAACCCGGTTGCCGGCAATAAGCCTCGTAATCATGAACAGAGATAATGCAGGTATAAATACAGCCATACAGCCAGACTTCACACCACTGATCGTAAGCGGAAAAATAACACGCCGGAACGTCGTCCACGCGGATGCGCCAAGATCACGCGCCGCATACACAAGCGTCGGATTCATTTCCTCCAATGCATTGAAGATCGGCAAAATCATGAATGGGATAAAGATATATACGGATACAAAGATAAAGCTAAAGTCCGTAAACAAAATTTGCTGTTTCGGAATGCCGATCGCTTCCAGTACGGAATTTGCAAAGCCGTATGTACCGAACAAGCCAATAAACGCATAAGCCTTTAGCAGCAAATTGATCCAGCTAGGCAGTATAATAAGCAGCAGCCAGAGCTGTTTATGCTTAGTTTTTGTCAATAAATAAGCAGCCGGATACGCAACAAGCAATGATATTGCGGTTATCAGAAACGCGTACCAGAAGGAGCTAAGCGTCATTTTCATATAAACCGGCGTAAAGAACTTCACATAATTGTCCAACGTGAAGCTGCCCTCTACATCAAAGAAGGAGTAATAGGCAATTAACACGATCGGCGCTATAACAAATAACACAATCCAAGCCATATACGGTATGAGATAAAAACTACGTGATTTATTCGACATCTGCGGCCTCGCTGTATGCTTCAAGACGCTTATCGAATTCTTCTTCCGTTTCACCTAATCTCATAACATGGATGGCTTCTGGGTCAAAGGTTAATCCGATCTGCTCCCCTACTGTAGCTTTGCGAGTGGAATGGACAAGCCACTCATTGCCTGATTCATCGTAACAGCAAATCTCATAATGAACGCCGCGGAACAATTGTGAATCCACACGCACTTGCAGCTTACCGTTCTCTGAAGAAGTTATTTCCAAATCCTCTGGCCTGATTACAATATCAACAGCCTCATTTGGCGTGAGCCCTTGATCGACGCATTCAAATGAACGACCAGCGAACTCCACCTCAAAGTCGCGTGCCATTCGGCCGGGTACAATATTGGATTCACCAATAAAATCCGCAACAAAGCGATTGATCGGCTCATCGTAAATATCCGTTGGCGTTCCACTTTGTTGAATTTTTCCTTCATTAATAACAAAAATTTCGTCAGACATCGCCAGCGCTTCCTCTTGGTCATGCGTAACAAATATAAATGTGATGCCAAGTCGACGCTGCAGCTCGCGCAGCTCGTACTGCATTTCCGTACGAAGCTTAAGGTCAAGCGCGGATAATGGCTCGTCCAGCAAAATAATTTCCGGTTCGTTCACGATTGCCCGCGCGATAGCAACACGCTGCCGCTGACCACCGGACATCTCCGAAATCTCCCGTGATTCGTAACCGTCCAAGTTTACGAAACGAAGAGCGTCCTTCACTTTATTCGTCACATCCGCATTTTTCATCTTCTTGATTCGCAGGCCAAAGGCAACATTCTCGAACACATTAAGATGAGGAAAGAGAGCGTAATCCTGGAAAACCGTATTCACTTGACGTTCATTCGCAGGAACTCGGTTTATCACTTTATTATGGAAATAGATTTGACCCTCTGAGGGCTCAGTGAAGCCAGCTATTAGCCGGAGCACCGTCGTCTTGCCGCAGCCGGACGGACCAAGCAGCGTATAAAATTTGCCTCGCTCTATTGTAAAGCTGACGTCTTTGAGGACAGCAGCAGCATTATGAGCATATTGTTTTGTCACATGTTCAAAACGAATAATCGTTTGGTCTTGCATATCGCATTCCCCTTTGCAGTTTTAGAAGAAACAATAGTGATTATACAGCATCCCCGAAAATCAGCAATACTAAAAGGAAAAATGATGTCAACAATGCTCATGACGCAACCTGTTTTTCAATTCATTGAATATGAAAGCGCTATACATTACGATTAATTCAGGTTCATTTAGTGAACATTATTATAAATTGGAGGTTTAAGCATGAGTAAACTGACATCCGAGCAACCGGTATCCGGCGGAGTTAAAGTTTCCGTACAACGATTTGGTCGTTTTTTAAGCGGCATGGTCATGCCGAATATTGGCGCTTTTATTGCATGGGGACTCATTACGGCACTATTTATTCCAACAGGCTGGTTTCCGAACGAAAGCCTAGCAACACTTGTTGGACCGATGATTACCTACTTGCTCCCTATACTCATCGGCTATACCGGTGGTCAAATGATTCACGGCGTACGCGGAGGCGTAGTTGGCGCAATCGTCACACTCGGCGTTATTGCAGGGGCGGACATTCCAATGTTCCTCGGAGCCATGATCGTTGGACCGCTAGCCGCATGGGTGCTGAAGAAATTCGATCAATCTATTGAAGGAAAGATTCCTTCGGGCTTTGAAATGCTCATCAACAATTTCTCGTCCGGCATTATTGGCGGCGGTCTTGCACTGATTGCCTTCAAAGGAATCGGGCCTGTCGTAGCCGCATTAAGCAAAGTACTTGCTTCAGGTGTAGAGTGGCTGATCAACACAGGTTTCCTGCCGCTTGCGAACATTTTGATCGAGCCAGCTAAAGTACTGTTTCTCAACAACGCGATTAACCACGGCATACTAGGTCCGCTCGCGCTGGATCAAGCATCACAAGCCGGCAAATCCATCATTTACATGCTGGAATCCAACCCAGGACCTGGTCTTGGCATTCTGCTTGCTTATTGGGTGTTCGGAAAAGGAATGGTTAAGCAATCGGCGCCAGGCGCTGTTGTCATTCATTTCTTCGGCGGTATACACGAGATTTACTTCCCGTATATTCTAATGAATCCGCGTTTGATTATCGCAGCTATCGCTGGGGGTGTTGCTGGTACATTCACCTTCTCCATCTTCGGAGCTGGTCTTGTCGCCGCGCCATCACCGGGCAGCATTATCGCCTATATCACCATGACGCCAAAAGGCGGACTACTAGCAATGCTAAGCGGCGTAGTCGTCGCAACAATCGTTTCATTCCTTGTCTCTGCCGTACTTCTTAAAACAAGCAAGCAGGCAGGAGATAACGACAACGAGCTTGAGCTCGCTGCACAAAAAGTTCAGCAAATGAAAGCTGAGTCTAAAGGCAATGCTGCTTCACCTTCCGTAGAACAAGTACAACTAACGAAAGAGCAAGTGAACAAAATTGTATTTTCCTGCGATGCAGGTATGGGCTCAAGCGCGATGGGCGCTTCCATATTGCGCAAAAAAATAAATGCAGCTGAGCTGCCGATTACCGTTATCAACACGGCGATCAACGATATTCCAGGCGATGCCGACATCGTGATCACCCATAAAACATTGACTGACCGCGCACGCCTAAAGGCGCCAAACGCAGAGCATATTTCCATTGATAATTTCCTTAAAAGTCCAGAGTATGACTTGCTCGTACAAAGACTAAGTTCATGAATTCATACTTAACGCTGACAGTTTACTGTCGGCGTTAAGTCCATTCTTCTGCTAAGGAGGATAGCCTATCAAAGCCTCAACTAGGCAACGTCGAATTATCGAACTGCTGCTGAGTCAAAAGCAAGAAATTACCGCAGCCGATATCGCGTCCATTGTCGGTACGAGCACAAGGACGATCCATCGCGAGCTTGTCGATATCGAATCGTTACTTGCCGCAAACGGCATTGCACTTCACAAAATAGCAGGGCTTGGTATTCAAGTAGAAGCAGACTCGGATGCTCTTGAGCGATTCAAACAATCGTTTGAGCCGTCTGATTACTTTGAATATTCGGCTGAAGAACGAAAAATCGTTATTCTCTGCAGGCTGCTTGAGCATGACGAGCCGATAAAGCTGTTTGCACTCGCCCATGAGCTGCGCGTAACGATGCCGACCATCAGCCATGATCTCGATGAGCTGGAGGAACTGATCAATAAACATGGGATGACCCTTGTTCGCAGAAGAGGGTATGGCGTTGAAATTATTGGATCTGAAGAAGATAAGCGTCATTCGATTAGCTTGCTTGCCATAAATCATCTCGACGATTCCGATTTATTCGGTCAATTCAAGAACCTTACAGTCTCAAACCCGATCACAGCACAGCTGCTCGACATGATCGGCAAAGAAAACTTTAAACGGCTCGAGCATGCGTTATGGGAACTAAACGACGAATGGCCGCACACATTGTCCRAATCTAACTATACAAGATTGCTTATTAAGCTGTCGGTTGCGTTAACCCGAATAGAGAACAATTGCTTTGTCTCAGCAAGCGAATATCGTCATTCTGATGAAATCATTCCATTGCTGCGAAGCCTGCTGGTTGCACTCAATCTACAGCTCCCAATAGAAGAAAAAACGTATCTTTCACAACTGCTGAATAGCGAAGCTTTTCTAGATAACGGTCTGTTGATTCATCATGAAGATATGAAGGCCATTGAAGGTGTCAGGCTGCTCATCCGTTATGTCGAGGATCAGCTTAACATGTCGCTCATGGAGGATCGATCGCTAGAGGAAGGACTCATTCAGCATATAAAACCAGCCTTTCAGCGCATTAAGGACGGCATCGCCATCCGCAATCCGATGTTAGTGCCGATCAAAAAAGATTACGCTATATTGTTCTCCATTGTTCAAAGCGCTGTACAACAGGTTTATCCGCTTCTACAAGTGCCTGACGAGGAGATCGGTTATATCGTTATGCATTTTGGAGCTTCCCTTGAGCGGCTAAAGCCTTTTCCAAGAAAAATAAGAGCTGTTCTCGTTTGCACGAGCGGCATCGGTTCATCCAAGCTTTTAGCTGTCAAAATTGCTAATGTACTGCCGCAAATCGACCTGATCGGTCATTATTCATGGTATGAAGCGACAAGGCTTCCGCCGAGCCGCTACGATTTGATCATTTCAACTGTTGATTTGCCGCTAGAGCCGGATCGCTATATTAAGCTGAGTCCTCTGCTCACGCCGGAAGAAACAAATAAGCTTCGCAGCTATATTGAGGGCACAACCTTGAAGAAAGTCACTCCCTCCCTATCAGCAAATGAAGACACGGCAGGCCAGTCTCCTCTGGATCGTTTGCTTCAGCTTCAGCTGTATTCCGGCATCGTTCTTCAGCTGCTTGACGGCTTCCATGTGCATGATTTAACGCTGTTGCCAGATCAAGATCGATTGGATCACCAGCTGCCGAGCATGCTTTCCTTAATCGGAAAGCCATATATCGATGCAAATCGCGAAAAAATAGCCGACCAGCTGCTCGCAAGAGAGCTGCAAGGAAGTCTGGTCATACCAGATACCGAACTCGCCCTGCTTCATACACGCAGTGAGTGGATTAAAGAGCCGCTGCTTGCTTTATATCGATATGATCGAACTTTGCAGCTAGGCGAGGATGAAGATGCGCAGGCCAAGCACCTGTTGATGATGCTCGGCCCTCTCAAGCTTGATTCCTATAGCCTTGAGCTGCTAAGTGAAATTAGCGCAATGCTGCTGCTGCCGGATCTGCTTGCTTTATTAGCGCATGATGATGCGGCAAGCATTAAGCTGTTTATCTCAAAGAAGCTTGAACAATATATAAAAACCAAATTGGATTGGAGAGAATAATCATGACCATTCTATCTACAGAGAAAGTAAAATTAAACGTTAGCCTTAAGGACAAATACGAAGCGATCCGCATGGTTGGACAAATGCTTGTTGACGCAGGGCATGCTCCGCAGTCGTATATCGACAAAATGATTGAACGCGAGGAGTCTCTATCCACCTATATTGGCGGAGGGCTTGCCATGCCTCATGGCACGAACGAATCGAAAGCACTTATTCAATCCACAGGCATGGCCATTATTACTGTACCGGCTGGCGTAGACTTCGGCGGCGAAGAGCCTGCTCAATTAATTATCGGCCTAGCGGCTGTCGGCGACGATCACCTTGATATTTTGACCAATGTTGCTGTGCTCGTGTCTGAGGAAGAAGATATGCAGCGCATCTTGAACGCTTCGTCGGAGCAAGAATTGATTTCTATCTTTGAATCGGGGATGGAATCATGAAGGCCGTTCACTTCGGCGCAGGCAACATAGGCAGAGGTTTTATCGGTTTGTTGCTGCATAACGCGGGCTACGAGGTATGTTTTGTTGATGTAAATGATACGCTTGTCTCGCAGCTGCAGGAAAAAGGGCAATATGCGGTTAAGATTGCAAACGAGCAAGGCGACACGTATCTAGTTGACCATATAACGGCTATTGACGGTAAAAATATAGATTCAGTCGCTAAAACTATCGCAGAAGCGGATATCGTCACAACCGCTGTTGGCGTATCGGTACTGAAGCACATTGCCGCTGCAGTTGCTAAAGGAATTGAGCTTAGAATCGAGAGCAGCAAAGCCGCTCTTCCGGTTATTGCGTGCGAGAATGCCCTTGGCGGCAGCACGATTTTGAAGCAATTCGTATATGGCCATCTATCTGCGGATGTACAGGCGAAAGCCGATCAGCATATCGTTTTCCCTGACGCCGCCGTTGACCGTATCGTTCCGCTGCAGCAAAATGAAGACCCGCTTGAAGTTATGGTCGAACCTTTCTATGAGTGGACTGTAGAGCGTTCCCCATTGCTTAATTCACTTAAGGAAATTGACGGAGTACACTACGTCGATCAACTGGAGCCGTATATCGAGCGCAAGCTGTTCACTGTTAATACTGGGCATTGCGTTGCAGCGTATCACGGATTCCTTAAAGGTTGCGAGACGATTCAAGAAGCGATGAACAACAAAGATATATTGGCAGAGGTACGAGGCGCATTGCAGGAATCAGGAGCTGCGCTTATCCAAACGTATCAATTCGATGAGAAAGAACATGCGCTTTATGTTGAGCAAATTTTGGAGCGCTTTGTTAATCCTTACTTGGTAGACGAGGTAGTTCGAATCGGCCGCTCGCCTATTCGCAAGATTTCTCCGAATGACCGTCTAGTTAGACCGGCCTCATTAGCTTATAAATACGGCATGCCTGCCATCCATTTGACCACGGCCATGGCAGCGGCTTTACATTTTAATGCTGCAGATGATCCCGAGGCTGCCGAGCTGCAAGCTTCCATTAAGGAAATAGGCCTTCAATCTACGATAACAAAATATACAGGTTTAGATGAGCAGCATCCGCTTCACATACAAGCGGCAGAGCAATACCGCAAGCTGGAGCAATCACTTCAATCTGCGGCGAAAGGAGTCTAAAGTTAATGACATTAACACTTAAAGGGATAGCAGCATCACCGGGTATCGCCATTGCCCCGGTCTTCCATCTCGCATCCGAGCGTTTCATACCGACTGAGCAATCTGTGCAAGACAGTGCGCAGGAAATAGAAACGTTCCGCCGTGCTGTAGCAAGCACCCGTGAAGAGGTTGAAGCGATTCGCGCAAAAACAGAGGAGCGCCTCGGAGCAGACAAGGCCGAAATATTCGAAGGTCATCTGATGATTTTGGAAGATCCTGATTTCATTGAAGCGATTGAGCAAAAAATAGCCGAAGAATCCATAGATGCTCAATTTGCGCTCCATGAGATATCTAAATATTTTATCGACCTTCTGCAATCGATGACCGATGAACTGCTAAGAGGGCGCGCTGTTGATATTGAGGACGTATCCGGACGTATCATGAGTCATTTGCGCGGCGTTCCGCATACTGACCTAGCCAATCTGTCGGAGGAGTGTATTATCGTCGCGCGCGATCTGACGCCTTCAGATACCGCTCAGCTTAATTTGAACTTCGTACGCGGTTTTGTCACAGAGATAGGCAGCCGCACCTCGCATTCTGCCATTATGGCGCGGTCATTGGAAATACCAGCAATCGTAGGGATCGGTCAAGCGGTTCACGATATGAAAGAACAAGCCGTTATTATCGTTGATGCGGCTGAAGGCATTGTCCTAATTGAGCCTACGGAAGAAGAGCTGGCAGCCTATCTAGAAAAGAAACAAAAGGATGATCTGCGCAGAGCGGAATTAAGCAAGCTGAAGGATAAGCTCACTTTATCCAAGGATGGCAAGCAAGTAGAGCTGGCAGCCAACATCGGCAGCTTGGAAGATATTCAGCGGGCAATCGACAACGGCGCCGAAGGAATTGGACTTTTTCGTACCGAATTTCTATATATGGGGCGCAGCTCCCTCCCAACTGAGGAGGAGCAGTTCACCAGCTATAAATATGCACTTGAGAAAATGAACCCTAAGCCAGTCGTCATCAGGACGCTTGATATAGGCGGAGACAAGGAGCTCCCCTACATGGAGCTGCCAAAGGAAAGCAACCCATTCTTAGGACAGCGCGCGCTGCGCCTATGTCTCGATAGACAGGACTTGTTCCGTACACAGCTGCGGGCACTTCTCCGTGCCAGCCGCTACGGCAATTTGAAAATCATGTTCCCGATGATTGCTGTATTAGAGGAGCTCCTCGAGGCAAAGAAGCTGCTTGATGAAGAAAAGCAGAAGCTCATCGCCGAAGGCGTACAGCTTGCCGAGCATATTGAAATTGGCATGATGGTCGAAATTCCAGCCGCGGCAGTCGCTGCTGATCTTTTCGCTCCTGAAGTTGATTTCTTCAGCATCGGCACTAATGATTTGATTCAATATACAATGGCGGCAGACCGTATGAACGAAACGGTATCGTACCTTTACCAGCCATGGCATCCATCCTTGCTTCGCCTTATCAGCTTCGTTATTCAAGCGGCTGAGAAGGAAGGCAAATGGGTGGGCATGTGCGGCGAGATGGCAGGCGATCAGACGGCAATCCCTTTGCTTCTCGGCCTTGGCCTGCATGAATTCAGCATGAGCGCAGGTTCGATTCTGCAAGCAAGAGAGCTGATCGGACAGCTCGACCAGTCCGAATGGTCGGTTCATGCCAATCAAGCACTGACTATGCGGAGCACTCAGGAAATTACACAATTCGTAGAACGCACAAGAAACGGAGTGATTCATCATGATTAGCAAAACTTACACTATCATCAATCCGACGGGCTTTCATGTACGCCCAACTAAAACCTTCGTCCAAACAGCAAACACCTTTCCTTGTAAAATCAGCGTCATTGCCAAAGGTAAAAAAGTAAACGGCAAAAGCTCGCTTAGCATGCTGACACTTGGTATTGCGATGAATGAAGAAGTGACTTTGGAAATTGACGGCGAACAGGAAGAGCAAGCGCTCGAGACGCTTGGTCAATTGCTCACTGAAATTCACGAATAGCAGATAATTAACGGCTGGCCGAATAAGAAGAGATCATCTTAATTGATCGCTTCCAAAATGGTCAGCCGTTTTTGTATATGACTGTGCGGAGTTAGTCCGGCTCACCTCACTTCCTTGTTCTACATTTGCATACAAAAAAAAGACGCCCTCATCCCCTTTTCATTGTGGTTTTGAGAGCGTCTTTGCATATTGGGCTGTGTCACGGATTATCCGAGACTAGCCCTTTTTTTAAATTAAACAGATGCCGGAACTGCCGGTTCCAACTGATCGTCCTTCGTTTTCCGATGGGACAAAGTAAAGTACAGATAAGAAAGCACTGCGAACAGAATAGCAATGCCCGCCATAATTGCAACATATCCAGCCATCGAGCTGAAATCTCCGCTTGAGATAATATCTCTAAAGCCTTTGACCGAGTAAGTCATTGGCAGGAACGGCGATACTTTTTGCAACCATCCAGGTACAAGCTCGATAGGGAATGTGCCCGCAGAGCTCGTTAATTGGAAGATAAGCAAAATAACTGCGATAAATCGTCCCGGATTGCCCATTGAAGCAACTAGGAATTGAATAATCATCATAAACGTAATGCTGGTTAGTATGGAGTACATGACGAACAAGCCCATGCTTTGCACTTCCAGCTTCAGCACATAAATAAGAGCGGCATCCGCAATCAATGCCTGAATGGTGCCGATTAGCGCTAAAGTGAGTGCTTTACTCAAAAACCAGCTCCAGCCGTTAACTGGACGAACAGCCGGTTCACGAACCGAATATACAATCGTTAATAGCATAGCTCCGACATATAATCCAAGCGATAGGAAATACGGCGCAAGACCCGTACCGTAGTTATCTACCTTCGTTACTTTTTCTACATCAAGCTTCACTGGATCGGAGAACATATCCACCATCGTATCGGTCAGCTTTAGATCAGACGTCTTATCCGACGCTTCATTCAGCTTGCCAGACAACTCCTGTGTGCCATCCTCCAATTTCAACAAACCTGAAGCTACTTGCTGCGCACCATCCTCCAGCTCTACCGAACCATTAACGAATGGCGTAATGCTTGAGGACAACTGTGAAAGTCCAGACGTAAGCGTTGCTGCCCCGCTGTTCAGCTGTTTGGCACCTGCTGCAAGCTTTGTTCCGCCGGCACTTGCTTCAGCAAGCTTCGAGCCGAACTGATTCATGCCGGTTGAAAATTTCTTCGCACCAGCGACTACCTGCTCTGCGCCTGCACCAAGCTGCTTGCCGCCGGCCGCTGCTTCCTCGACCTTCTTATCGAAGGTTCCAAGTCCATCAGATACCTTGACTAGGCCGTCGCTCAGCTTAGACGCCCCGTCTCTTAGCTGCTTCTGTCCTTCTGAAGACTTCTCCAGACCCGCCGCAAGCTCTCGGCTCGCTTTGAGCAAAGACGCAAAGCTTTCGCTCTCCGCCAGCTCAGGGTTCGCCTGACCCAGCTGCGCCAGCCCATTCGCCAGCTGCGACGCTCCTGCCTTCAGCTGCTCCTCGCCCGCAGCTGATTCCTTAAGACCGCCCGCTAGCTGCCCCGCAGCCTGCTGCGCGTCCGACGCGCCTCCCGCCAGCTGTCCACTCGCTCCGGCTAATTGCGACAAGCCGTCGCTAAGCTTCACTGCTCCGGCTCCAAGCGAGCCCGCACCTTCACCGAGCGATGCTGCTCCCGCGCCAAGCTCCTTCTGCGCTGCCAGCAGCTGCGCCAGTCCGCTAGCCAAGCCAGACGTGCCTGTGCTTAGCTCGGCACTGCCTTTGCCAAGCGCCTTGCCGCCATCGTTCAGCTTAGCGACTCCCTCTTTGAGCGTAAGCGATCCGCTGACCAGCTTCGCTAAGTTTTTCTCGATGAGTACGGCTCCGTCCTTCGCCTTCGTCGTCCCATCAGCAATTTCACCTGCACCGTCGCTCGCTTTGCTTATGCCGTCCACGAGCTCCTCCATTTGCTCAAATACAGTGCGCGTATAAGCCGACGTCACTTCTTTATTAAGCTCCATTTTCATGGTGTCGACTGCTTTGCTGCCAATCTGAGAAGCTAAAAAGTTATAGCTCTCATTAGCTAAATACGTAAGCTTAGCCGGCGTTGGCTTATCTGAAGTTAAAGTGGTTGTTTTCTCCGAGAAATCAGAAGGAATCTCAATGGCCAAATAGTAGCTATGATCTTCCATTCCCGCCTCGGCTTCCTCTTTACTTACGAAATGCCATTCAAATTTTTCATTTTCCTTTAGCTCTGCCTCAAAATCATCGCCAATATGCATCATCTCGCCGTTAAATTCATACCCTTTATCCGCATTAACGACGGCTACCGGCATCTTATCCAAATTTCCGTACGGGTCCCAAAACGCCCCTAGAAACATCGACGAGTACATAACGGGAATCATCAGCACGCCAATTACCGATATCAACAACATTTTGTTGCGGCCGATTCCGGACAATTCTTTACCAAACTGCTTTAAACCTTTGAACTTCAAATCGTCCACTCTCCCAGTTACTGATTGACCATTTCTCTCATTTGGTCATTTCTTTGTGTAAAAAAAGGCATCCAGGTTATTCCGGAGCCAATCCTACTTGCATATAGAATCGCAATTTTTCCGCTACTTGCTGTTTGTTCAGCGGTTCATGCGTTTTTTTCCATTCTACCGTAAGCGCCATATACAAGCGGAGCATAACAAACGCAGTCATTTCTGGATCACAAGGCTTAATCTCGCCTTTATCGATCGCCAGCTGGATTTGATGTTGAATATAACCAACGACTGCTTTCTCTATTTGCTGTATACCCTCTAGCGCCATGGGCGTACCAATCTCGCGTACCTCATGCGATAGCTTAAGTGCAAGCTCATGTTCCTCGCGAAAATCGAGCAGCTGCTCGAGCGCAGCGTTCAAATTATCGAAGAATAACCGATTAGGATCAACAACCTTTTCTGCAACCTGCTTCATTTCAATAATAAGCTTCTTCATAATTTCGTGGAACAACTCTTCTTTATTCGTAAAGAACGTGTAGATCGTCCCTTTGCCCACATTCGCAATTTTCGCTACCTGATCCATGGTCGTCGCCTTATACCCAAACAGCGCGAACGACTTCCCCGCAGCATTCACAATCTGCTGTCGTCGATCAATGGCCATTCCTTCACCTCCGAGCATTTCATTCCTTTATCACTTTAAAAACTGACCAAAAAACTAAAATGGTCATTTCGACTTCCGTTATCATAGCACGCTCCAATTCCGATTGCAATACCCGATTCATACAATAGCAATATGGCTCAGGACATAACGACAAAAAAATGACTTTACTCGTCAAAAAGCGCTATACTATATGTACGGTTTTAATTAATTTCTGCACAGCAGATTAAAAGGAGTGTTCCCCTTATGTCATACAAAGAAATCACGTCCATTGAAGAATGGAATAACATCTATGAAGCTTCAGCTACTCGTCCACTCGTTGTATTCAAGCACAGCACCACTTGCCCGGTCAGCGCTAACGCTTACCAAGAATTCAATCAATATCTTGATGGGAAACCAAGAGAAGATGTGGAATACGTGCTTGTAAAAGTTATCGAATCGCGTCCGGTTTCCAACCAAATCGCTGAAGATACTTCCGTTAAGCATGAGTCCCCGCAAATTATTTTTATCGAGAAAAAAGAAAAAGTGTGGACGACGTCCCACTGGTCGATTACTAAAGCTCATATTACAGCTGTACTCGACTAAGCATTACGTTTTTTATATTATGTCCAATGAACAAAAACTCTCAGCTGCCCGTTTTCAAACGGGACACTGAGGGTTTTTCTCTTTTTCAACACATCCGCCTTTTCTAACATTAATGAACCTAAGATTTCGCAACATCATTTTTATAAAAAAAGGACCACTCCCTTTTTGTAAACAAAAAGGAAATGGCCTAAATCCACAACTATTATGTTATAGGATTTTTCATTATATACAGTAAACCTAAAGGAGTATCATTTAGATCATAAAACACAACACGATAAAAAGGAGGAAGTTCATGTATTGAAAACTCCATAAAAGTAATCGATGTCCAACCCTCCGTTGCCGAGTCGAAAATAGCACCATCGTATGCTCTAAACATCGAGGCGTAAACAGGTCTGCTAACAACCTCTGTTCCCTCAAATTTTATATAAGCAAAATTTTGTATTGCCTCTGGTAAAAGCTCATTGTTAAAAGTTATTGCAACGCCTGTATGGACTGTCTCTATCGAATCCACATTATAATTAGCTACCTCTTCAGCAGTGACTAATCGTGTTGAGTACCCCGGCATATTCTCAACAAACAATGGAAATTCACCTGATAATTGCATATATTCTTTCTTAATAAATACTTCTTCTCCTGTATCATTGTCTCTGACAGCAACCCACACTGTACCCGTTCTAGGCAAACCGTGTAAACTAACATCGACGCTTTTATAGCCCATAAATCTGTTCGGCTCCGCTGTTGTCTGCGCTAGAAGATTAACTCTATCAGCTGAATCATAAACGGAAATTGTCACTGAAGTTGGTGCAGCAATATTAATGAAATTTACGGTAATTCCATCACTACCAACTAATATGTCTGTCGAATCCAGCTTGTCAGGATCAGCAATCGGAGCATCAGGTAGACGTTTGACAAACACGCTGTAGAACAGTAATTTTCCTGATGGCAGTATCATTTCAATAGTCACAGATTGATGCTTTGCAACCTTAAGTGGCACTGGATAATAAACTTCTCCATCCGTATCCTGCTGTGGGGCAATAACATCGTATCCCCGCATTTTCTCCAACAGCACTCTCAATTTTGCATCTGGAATTCCAGTCTCTACTCTAAACTTAAGGTCCTTAAGTTTTGTTGCGTTTGGAACCATGATTTCATAATAAGCAAGATCAGGATTAAAACCTTCACTCAATGTTTGGTCAGGATATTGCGCCCTTTGTTTCAACGTATAGCCATCCACGCTTAGAGATTTCAATTGCCCGTTATATGAATCCAATTGTTGCAATGCGCTTTCCGCTACGATTAACTTAGTTGCAACATCTACAATTTGTATTTTAAATGTATAAAATCCTTTTTTCGCGATAACGCTCCATTCTGTATGATTGGCGAAATCAGACATAAGCGATTCGATCGTTTGACCAGCTTCAGCTCCAAATCCTGCTTTGACGATGTCCGTGAATGTATTATTTTTTCGATCAAACGCAAACAACTGCAAGCCTTCCGCTTGATCACCATTCGCTACCGTAATTTCACTTATTACTAAACGCACATTACCGTTATATGATTTATTATTATTTTGTTTTGTTTTGATTCCAACATTAAAAAATGGTTTATATTGGAGGTATAGCGGATCAGTTACAAGTTTCCCATTCCTATCTATTAGCCTATACTTTGCATCCACATTCAATCCATCAACTTCAGCTTGGTGAAGCGAAGGCATATTTGACGTAATCTCATACACATTTTCTGCCGGGTCCGGTTTCGGCACTACTATGCCGCCGTCACCGCCTCCAACACCACCACTTGCACCCGATGAACCTGCCTGTGCGCCTTCACCTTCCATTTTATTTGGCTTCTTCTCAAAGGATGTATTTGCCCCGCCTTTATTAACAATTGCATTCTCAATATCACCTTGCCCCGTMAACTTCAAAACAGCGTCCAACACGAGTCTAGCAACTTTCGTTGCAGCTTCTAAATGAACAGTCGTCCCACTTGCTGACTCATAAGCATTCAAATTGCTAATAATACCACTCACCAATACAATTCGTACGGAAGCTGAATTTACTTTCACATCCACGAAAGAACCCGAAAGTTTTATCTCTGTATTTGCAGGAAGCACTTTTGCTAACTGAACTGCAATAAAACCTGCACCTGCTAACCCGCTTTCTTCAATAATAGATGCGGAGTATAGCGTTGCCAATTGAACTTCAGTTGATCCCTCGGCAATAACACGCACCGAGCCATCCTTTTTATTGACAATAATATGCCCAAAAACAGAATCTTTAAGATGTATAGAATTTTTCCCTCCGCCAGCTATGGTCATTGTTCCTTTCACCGTTACCTTGTTCAAATGAACGTCGCCTTCGCCAACGGATGCCGATAGGATCAAGCTGTCTTCAATAACTACATTCCGAAGTGAAACTCCAGGTGCCGAAATAATAACCTTGCCCTTAATGGTCTCCGTACCAGTCTCCGGACCATACACACCCGCTTTATTATATTCAACGGCAGGCTTTAAATGGCTTAGTGCATTTTCTAATACCGTTACACTTTCCGCTCTCGTAAACTTTCCTTTTGGAGCGAAGTTGCCATTTGGGTATCCATTCATTATTTTAGCATCTACTAGTGCCGCAACAGCTGCTTCACTCCATTTGC
>NZ_JBFRDK010000091.1:0-25499 GCF_052113545.1 Paenibacillus sp. TAF43_2 | reverse complement strand
GCGATATCCGTTCCATCCGCTGCAGTGTATCCAGCCGTAAAGTAAGCTTTGCACGATATCGTCCGTTTCCTTTCTGGAACCGAGTACGTGAAGCATTCCTTGGTTACGACGTCCGATAGGATCTGTTGCATTCATCAAAAACCAAAAAAAAGACACAGAGCGTATTATACGCGCTCTGTGTCTTTTTTGTTTGGTCGATTCGTTTCTGCAGATGAAGCAGCTGTTTCACTCGCTGCAAGGCGGAACGGTTTCTTGGAGCGGTTATCGTTATTGCCTTTATAGCCGCCTTTACGCTGCTGTTGCTGCTCACGTTTCCCGCTGCCCTGCTGCTGTTCGCTGCTATTTTTACCTTCGCCAGCACTATTCGCGCTGTCGTTGCCTTTATCCGCGTCGTTTTTATTGCGATTGGAGCTTCTATGGCGATTTTCTCTTGTGTGATTGCGAGTATGCCTTTCATGTGCTGGAGCGCCGCTTTCTTCCTTTGCACTCGCAACCTCATCATGTTCAAGACCTTCAGAAATATCCACAAAACCGGCAGCTGCTGCAAGAAGATCAGCTGCTTCTATACGCGGACGCTCATCGTCTGCATCCAAGTCATAGTCGTCTGGCTCACGAACGGTACTGTTTGTTTTTTCTAAAATAAAATAAGCGCAGCCAAAGTTGCAATACTCATTGATGTAATCCGGCATGCCAGATAGATTGCTTTCCTTCGTAGCTTTCTGATGGCTGTCACGAAAAAAACCTTTCAGCCGCAGCTGGCTATAGCCCCAGTCGCCAACAATATAATCGTAGCGCTCAAGTACTTCGCTGTATCGATCACGAAATGCTTCAGGATTCCAGCCATTCCTATTTTCAAGCACAATTTCATAAGATTTTCCGCCGATATGAATCAAAGCCATATTTTCCACCTCATCTTGAGCGTCAGTTACAAGCTGCTCGAGCAAGCACCGGAAGAAATCTCACGGCTCGCTTCGGCTTCCGCTGCCATTGCTGCGTGTGCCGAATCGGTCTGCTCATGTGCATGATAAGAGCTGCGTACTAATGGTGCGGATTCTACATGCCTAAAACCGCGCTTCAGCCCTTCTTCTTTAAGTTTTGCAAATTCGTCTGGGTGGACATAACGTACGACCTTTAAATGTTTTGGCGTTGGCTGTAAGTATTGACCTAATGTCAAAATATTTACATCGTTTGCGCGAAGATCATCCATCGTCTGCAAAATTTCATCCCATTCCTCACCTACGCCAAGCATAATGCTCGATTTGGTTGGAATCTTAGGCTTCATTTCTTTGGCGCGCTTCAACAGCTCCATCGTACGGCTGTATTTGGCTTTGGCACGAACACGATCCGAAAGCCGCTCCACCGTTTCGACGTTATGATTTAGAATATCCGGATTTGCATCCATTACGATTTGAAGCGCATCTTTATTTCCCAAGAAATCAGGAATAAGCACTTCAACTCGGCAAAACGGCATACGTTTGCGAATCGCATGTACAGTAGCTGCAAATATGGATGCGCCGCCATCCTTAAGATCGTCACGAGCAACCGATGTAACAACACAGTGCTGAAGATTCATTTGCTCTGCTGCCTCTGCCACCCGTTCTGGTTCGTCCAAATCCAGCTCAGTCGGCATACCTGTCTTAACCGCACAAAAACGGCAAGCGCGCGTGCAAATATCACCCAATATCATAAATGTGGCTGTTCGATTCGACCAGCATTCATAAATGTTTGGGCAACGTGCTTCCTCACAAACCGTATGTAGCGTTTTTGAGCGCATCATATTTTTAATTTCGGCAAAGTTACCGTCTGTCGCTAATTTTATTCGAAGCCAATCAGGCTTTTTGAGTGTTTCTTGTTGTTTCATAAGGGATTACCTGCTTTCAAGTTCATTTATAATTCCTAAACTCATGCGTTTATTATAACATGTTTCGTATAAAAACCAATGATTTGCAAAACATAACGTTATAACCGTCATGCTTTTGGAAGGGTGAGACGTTTGAAACTGACTATTCCTATTGTTGCAGCAATAACCGCAGCTTCTCTGTTCATTGTCACGCCCGTCAGTTCTGTAAGAGCAGCTCCTGCTGTCAAACAAAAAACTGATAAGGCCCATGAGCAAACAGTCGATGCTGAGACCGATCCCTTTTCCGTTAGAAGAGGGTTGTATGACAAATTAAGCTTATTTACCGAAGTGCCTTGGTTCTGGATCGCAGCCATCGATCAGTATGAGCGATCCATGTCTAAAGCACGTCCAAAGGCTCGTCCAATGCTTGGGAACACCGTTGGCGTGTTTATCGACCAGGAACGCTGGGTCGGCCCGCTCAATCCGAATACGGATGACAGCTCGCCGGTATCGATCAACTTTTTTAACGGGATTGGCCGCGATGGTGACGGGAATGGACAAGCGGAACGAACAAGCGACATCGATCTTCTCTATTCACTTGTTAGCCGCGTTGCCGCGTACGGTATCTCCAATGATGATTTCGCAATCGGACTTTGGGAGTATTATCAAAATAATCGTTCAGTGCAGCGCATCCAGCAGTTCGCCCGAATCTATGAAGCATTTGGCCAGCTTGATTTGTTCGAGCATGCATTCCCGCTGCCTATCAGCACTCATTATGCCTATAACAGCACCTGGGGAACCGGGCGAAGCTGGGGCGGCAGGCGTACCCATGAAGGTACCGACATTTTCGTAAGGCATGGCGTCCCTGTTCGGAGCACCTGTTATGGCATTGTTGAGGTGCAGGGCTGGAATCCATACGGCGGCTGGAGAATTGGCATTCGTGATCTAAACAATTTTTACCACTATTACGCACATTTGTCCGGCTTTGACAAAACCGTTAATATAGGCGATGTCGTAAAGCCTGGACAGGTTGTTGGATGGGTAGGAAGCTCTGGTTACGGCAAACCCGGTACGCAGGGAAAGTTTCCTCCTCACCTGCATTATGGCGTATACAGCGACCGCGGTTTAATTGAATGGTCGTTTGATCCATATCCGATGCTGCGCCGCTGGGAGCAAGCCGAGCGTAAACGAATGCGTTCCGGAAATTAAAGCAAAAAATATAAAACGACTTTATCGTCCTCTTTGCAGAAGACAATAAAGTCGTTTTTATATGTATGCTATTCAGAAGATGAATTTCCCGAACTATTTGATCCTTGGTTAGATCCTTTAGAATGATTAGAGCCTTCGTTCGTTGCTTCTGTTGACGGTCCTGTATTAGATGCTCCAGTGCCTGAAGACTCTCCACTATTGTTGTTTTGCGGACTGGATGTAACTCCGCCTCCCGTACCTTCGCCGAGCGGAACCGAGATGTTTGGCGCCTGCGCAGCCGACTCGCCTACAGGTTTGCCMGTATTGTCGTAATAGTACATTGGAACGTCGCCGACTACTAGCAAATATGAAATCGGAATATCCGTTTCGACCAGCTCCGGCTCGGTATCAAACGGAATAATGATCGTAACCTCCGCTATTATGCGAATGTATACCTCAACCAAAATCATATTGATGCCGGCATCCTTCTGACGCGTGCTAAGATCTACCTTAACAGCCCCAACCGGCTCGAATTTGACGGGTACTCTTGGTCCGTATGAGGAAATGATCGCACTACCCAGCGCATGCCCAATCGGAATATGCTCCGGTATATCCTTCATTTCATTTAATRTATTTTGTACGGTGTTTATCGTTTGCGATGTAATTTTCATATGCTCCGCGTAATTAAGCATGAAGCCAGATATTTTTCCATTGCTGTTCATTTTCCAGTCAATAAGGTTGCTGCTGTCCGATCGGCTCGCTACTTGCTCGGTTATCGCTTTATTGATAGCCTGCGTGGCGATTTGCTTTACTCTGATTTTTGCTATATTCATCAGCGGCGGCCGCAAATTTTTCTCAATATAGACGAAGGACTGGATCGAAAAAACCATAAAAACAAGCAGGGCTATAATAAAGATTGTGCGTCGTCTTATACGAGGCTTAGCAGGGCGAGAGCCCCAAATGCCGCCTGATCCGCCATTGCCGCTGCTTCGGCTGCTGCTGTATTTTACAGCTGGACGCCTAATGCCCCATTTTCCGCTGCTTGTGCTTGAACGAGCTCCCGTACCCCATTTCTTTGGTGCTGGCCTTGATGAAGCTGAACTCCCACGACTGCCCCAAGTGACTGATTTTACTTTAGAGAATGGACGGCCAGACCAAAGCTGCATACGGCTGCCTCCAAATCCTCGAAAATGCCAGCCTCGCCTTCCCCATTTCGCCAATCCGATCCCCTCCCGCACCAAGCTGCACGCTCTTTATTACCCATACTTATGCAGAACTTGGTCAAAAAAGAAGACGACCTCAGCAAGTTGCAGACCTATTGACATTATGGAAACGTTATACATAATTGTAACTAAGGGAGATGAATCTAGTTGAGTGAACGCAATATTAGCACAACCGTTTCAGGAGATTTAATTGTTACTCGTCTGATTGGAAAAATAAGCACAGATGATGTTAATGACTGGTTTAATGGTTTCGAGCAAGCGTGTAAGCCATTTATTACAGAGGGGCGAAAATACCGTTTGTTAGTTGATCGAAAAGGCTATACCCCCGACCATTTTTCGGTTCAAAAAGCATGGAAAGATAAATTTTTTAATGAAAGCACTTTGAGTCATAGCAAAGCCATCGCATTCCTATTGGAAGATGGTGAAATTCTGAATCACTTGCAGCAAACCAATACCAAACCATCTGTACATTTTTTTAGCGATGCTGAACAAGCCTTCCACTGGTTAAATAACTATAGCGTACCGGAATAGTCTATTTAATCCGTTTAAATCGTGAGCCGATACCCTGCGCCCCAAATGGTTTCAATATATTGCGGATTCGAAGGATCCGCTTCTATTTTTTCTCTTAACCTACGAATATGAACGGTTACCGTCGCAATCTCGCCAAGGGAATCCATCCCCCACAGCTGTTCAAACAGCTCTTGCTTGCTGAATACATGATTAGGGTTCAATGCTAGAAAAGAGAGCAGATCAAATTCCTTTGTCGTGAACTGCACCTCTTGGTCGTTGACGTACACGCGCCGGGAAGAGGCATCAATCTGCAAGCCGCGTATTTGGATCTTATTTGAGGCTTTGGTATCGCGGTTTCCCATCAATCGCTTGTAGCGCTGCAAATGTGCTTTCGCCCTTGCGACCAGCTCACTTGGACTAAACGGCTTCGTTATATAATCATCCGCCCCTAAGCTTAACCCGCGAATTTTATCGATCTCTTCTTTTTTGGCAGATACGATAAGGATAGGAACCTCCTTTACCGCACGGATTTGACGACAAATCTCATACCCATCCATGCCTGGCAGCTGCAAATCTAGTACGATCAAATCATATTCACCTTCTACAGCAGCGCGGAGCCCCTCTGTTCCTGTTAAGCATATGTCCGCAGAAAAACCATGCAGCTCAAAATAATCCTTTTCGACCTCAGCTATCGACACTTCATCTTCAATAATGAGAATTCTCGTCATGTTCGTCCTCCTATGCTCCTCGCGAGCGGCAGCTTGATGATCATGCTAGTTCCCGCTCCAAGCTTGCTCTCAGCATGAATGCTGCCGTTGTGCCCTTCGATAATCTGTTTCGTAATCGCAAGTCCTAGGCCGCTTCCACCGGTCTGCTGGCTGCGTGAGAGATCCTCGCGGAAAAAACGTTCAAAAATAAACGGGAGAGCTTCCTCCGATATTCCTGCGCCGCTGTCGCTAATCATTAATCYAACGAAATCAGTCTCCACACTAAGCGATATCGCTATTTGCTTTGGCTCGTCCAACATAAATTTCATGGCATTGTCCATAATGTTGGTTAAAACCCGCTTCAGCTTATCTCGGTCGGCAAGCACATTGGTAGATTCTGAATGAACAATGTCCCACGTCAGCGCAACGCCTTTGTCTTGCAAATCAAATTGCAAATCCTCGGCATAGTCCTCTATGAATTGCCCCAAGCTGATTTCCTCGAATGTAAACGGCAGCTGCTTCAAATCAAGCTTCGAGTAGAGAAACAGCTCGTCAATCAGTTGATCCATATGCTCGGCCTTGGTCAAAATTGTATTCACATAACGCTCCATCTTTTGCTTCGTATCCGGCACACCGTCCCGAATGCCTTCTATGCTTGCTTTAATCGAAGTAATCGGCGTTTTCAGATCATGCGTAATATTCGCGACAAGCTCCTTGCGATTTTGCTCATATTGCAGCTGCTTCTCTACCGATTGCTTCAGCTTCATTCTCATATCTTCAAAGGCTTCGCTTAACCTTGCAATCTCATCGCTGCCTACCGCTTGCAGCTCAAACTCCAAATCGCCTTCCTTAATGCGCTCTGTCGACTTCCGAAGCAGATCAAGCGGCTTAATAATACTGCGCGTCAAAAAATAATAAAGCAGCATATTCATGAGCAAAAGCACGATAAACAGCACGCCTAATATAATTGGCAAGAGTGTACGAACAACCTCTGCAAACGGACTGCGCTCCCTTACAACGAGCACGCTTCCCTTGGATTGATCTGGAAAACGAAAATCAAATTTCGCATAAGCATAAAAATGGTCCCCTATTTGCAGGGTGTTGCGGATTGCATTGTTTTCCATCTCATAGTCAGGCAAAAACGTGATGAATTGAGGCTGTTTTACGGACAAGGAGGAATAAATCGCCTCGTCGCCTTTTCTTATAACCAGCTCCGCTTGTACCGAACGAAGCTTGTAATTATATTGATCGAGCAGTGCATGATCAAGAAGCGAGTCAGGTTCATTTTTCGCCAAATACTTTAGATCAAGGAAAATCGTTTCCTCCTGCTCAGACAATGGATTAACGGAATAATGAATATTGTAAAAGTCCTTTACGCTTCGCACATCGCCTGTTATCGCTACTACAAAGAGCAGAGCAGCGGCAAGAAACAATACGATCGTAACGATAAGAATACAGCTGTAGGACAATAGCAGCCGAACGCGGATGGACATACTCGGATCTCCTTCTCCTTTTGACAATTCGTTTTTCGTGAATACAATGTAACATAGGTTGCCCTGAGGGGACAAAGAGAAACAAAGACAACTTTGCAACACGATCTAACATGGGATAGACTATAAGAAATCATTTTCCGTATTAAAGGAGTATATATGGCCATTAATCGACGACTCAGCACCGATCAGGACTTTGAAGAGGTTATCGAACTGCAGCAGCGCATTCGCGTGTTTCAAGACAATCAGCTCATCGATGCCAGCTCGCTGGTTGTGCGGTATGATGATAGCACGATTGTGACCCAATCGGGGGTAAGCGATATTGCCTATCATAACCGAAAAGAATGCGAGTTTTTTCTACTTAGAAAACGCTAAGTTATACAAAAAAACGGTGTCGCCCTGTTAGCCCTCGCGGGGCAGGTTGACACCGTTTTTCATTGCATATTACTTATCCAGCAGCTCTACGAACTGCAATAACCGTGTGATCATCGCTGCTGCTTCGGCGCGGCTTGCTAGATCTAGAGGCAGGAATGATTGATTTCCTTTGCCCTCCAATATACCCGCTGCTGCAACCCGAGTCACCGCATCAAGCGCCCAGCCATGTATAGCTGCTTCGTCTTTAAAGCTGGCAGCTTCATTAACTTCTTTCTTGACGTTAGCTCCTGCTGCTTCCGCAAATTTTAATGCGCTTGCTGCCATCACTGCCATTTGCTCGCGCGTAATGGTCGTATTCGGACGGAAGGTTCCGTCCTCGAAGCCTTTAATCAGTTCAAAACTTGCAGCTGTTGCAATTGCATCCGCATACCAAGCGCCCGGCGCAACGTCGCTGAACGCCGACGCCTGCTTGCCTCCACTATTTTGGAGGCCAAGCGCTCTTACAAGCATTGACGCAAACTCGGCGCGCGTAACTGTACGGTTAGGAGCAAAGCTCGACGCCGTTGCACCGCTCACAATTTGTTTGGAAGCGAGCAGCTCAATATTCGATTTTGCCCAGTGGCTGCTAATGTCTGCAAAAGTTTTGGGATTTAAAGCGACTACATAGCTGCTGTTGCTAGTACTCCAAATGGTGACAGTGGTTTTCCCTTCAGCTGATCGGAACAAAGCCGGAACGTAACGGAAAGCTCCCGTTGCCGGATCAAATACGAGCGCTGTTGCTGTTTTGGCATCCAGTTCACGGTCTACTGTCATCGTACGCTTCACATATTTGCCGCCAAGGCTGTGTGCTTCTACTGATGTGCTTCCATGCGAGACGGAAATAATAAAATCAACAGGATCACCTGCAAGCTCAAAGCCTGCGGCTTTGGCTTTAGCTCGAATGTTATCAAGCACCAGTTGACTAACCGGCTTAATTGAGAAAGTTACAATTAGCTTACCGTTATTCGCAAGCTTTGCCTCCTCCAGAACGCCGTTTACAAGCGCCAGCGGGAACTCATACGACGCTGTACCCTGCTCAATGACGACTACCGCATTTGGACTGCTCTTAAGCGCGTCAAGAAGGGCTTGTGCGGAGAAGGAGAGATCTCCATTTGATGTTAACGCACCTTTGGCGAAGATGATCCGCTCAAGCTTGCTTGCGGCATCTGTTTTCAGCTTGCTGTCATTTTGAGCTGTATTAATCGCACCGCCGATTTGGCCTGACCCTAAACCGTCAGTGCTGCCTTCATTACCTTCCTCTGGCAAAACGACCGCCTTCACTTCCACCGTATACACTCTGCTTTGCGAGCCATGAGACACAGTAAGTGCCGTTTGGCCGATTTTTAGTGCGCTAAGCTGTCTATCTTCACTAATAGCTGCAATGTCTGCTTGCGCAATCGTTATGATCGCATCCGCTGTGACATCGATGCCTGCTTGATCAAACACCTTTATGGCTTTTGTATCACCCACAGTCAACGACAGCGGTCCTCTATCGCCATTCTCAAGAGCTATGCGGAATGGCTTCGGACGATTGGCAAAACCTTCATTTTGCTCGGTGAACGATAATTGATCATTTGAACTTGCTAGCATCGCTATCCGCTCGCCACGCACAATGACATTGTCCACCTGAATATTGCCCGACACCCCGCTTGTCACATCTATTCCGTTTGTACCCATTCCGTCGAGCACGATATTTTGCAGCTTCATATGATCAATGCTGAATCCGCCGCCGTGAACAATTAAACCCGCATAAGTACTGTCGAGCGCGACGTTGTCCCGTACAATGACCTCGCCGTTCAAATCCTTCTCGCCAGCGAAAATCCAAATCGCACCTAGATTAATGTTGTACGCAGAGTCGGCGCTGCCCGTACGAACCAGTGTATTGCGCTCCACAACCGTTGTGCCGCTGAATGCCACAGGATTAAAGCGTGTCGATACGGCAATGCCCGCGCCGTTCGTAATGGTATCCGTACCGATGTTATCTTGAAGCTTATTGTCTTGCCCGCCAAAAATAACGAAGTTATCGGCCAGCCAAGGCAAAGCCACCGTATTAAAACGCGCCGTATTGTTGATGCTTGCGCGTCCTTCCGCCGACCACATCGCCAAACCATCGTCGCCCGGATATCGGATATCCGATTGCTCCATCACACTATTGCTCGTGCCTACGGAGAAGTTGATGCCGTCGGCCATCAAATTGCGCAAACGAAGGCCAACCATATGCAGGCCATCCGTTATTTCGTCGCTGCCCCTTACCTTGGACAGCCAAAGCCCTGTTTTTGAATGCTCGACCCAAACATTCTGAATAACCGAGCCTTTGCCGAAGCCGCCATAAAAAGCATGGGTCAACGCTTCATCATCACGAATATTCAGGTCGCCGTCGATGAGTAGATCATATACGCCAATATTAGCGCCTTTGCCAATAAACCTCGCACCGATCAGCGATGTATACCACATCCCTGCACCGCGAATTGTGATTTGATCCAATTCAATCACATCAGCCTTAAGCTCAAATACCCCTTGAGGGAACCATACGCCTTTCCCTTGTTCTTTCGCTGCATTCATTGCAGAATGGAACGCTGCCGAATCATCAATGCCATCACCAGGTACAGCTCCGAATTCGGCAACTGACAGGAATCCATCAGGCTTTGCAAACGGACCTTCCACCTGCTCCATATCGACAAGGTCAATGACATAATAATCTGCCGCATTCTCGGCATCCTTCTGTAGACGGATCTTAGCTCCTACGGGAATATCACCGATCAAAGCATGTATTTCATCAAAGAAGCGATGTGCATTGCCCTGCTTTGGATCATTAGACCATGGATAGCTGCCGTACTCCCAGCCATGTTTTGAGCTAAGCTCTAAATTTTGCTTAAATTCTCCGTTTACGTACAGGCCCAACGTTTCGTTTCGTCCAGCCCCGTCTGCGCTGTCTGGGATGACATAACGCAGCACAAGTGTATTAGCCGCCTTCGCTAATGTAAATTGTACATAATCACCTTCATCTACCAGCTTAACCGCCTGCCTGCCCGATGCCTCAGAAGCGATTTCGCGATAGCTGCGCGATGGTCCAATCAGCTCGCCGTTCGTTAATCCATGTTCCGCTTCATAGGTAATGTACGGAACTGTCGCTCCGCGGTAAGCAATGCCGATGCTTTGTCTGACTAGAAGGCTATCCAGCCATACTTGCCCTGAATCCGCTGAATCCTTTTGCAGCGTAATCGTATTAATCCCGCTGCGCAGCTGCATTTCAATAACCGCTTCGGACCAGCTTTGTTTTTCTCCAGCTGTATTAAACGCCACTTGTTTGATCCTTATGCCATTCACATACAGGCTAAGCTTGCTTGGCGCATCGGTGACGTTCAAGTAACGAAGCTCCGTTAAATAGCTGCCTGCTGCCCCAGCATGAACGGTAAAGCTGATTTTATCTCCCGTTTCAGTGAAGTTCCCAGCGTACCCTGCACCTTTAAAGCCTGTTAACTCCTTACTTACTTTAATGCCGCCAGACATAAAAGCGTTCTCTGCTTCATATCGCTGATTGGAGGCAACGGGATCAAACTGCCAAAGTGCCTCATCCGATTGACTCGGCGTACCGTATTGCAGCTTGCCAGCCGTTAGCAGCAGCAATCCGTCTTTCTGCGAAGCATTTATAATCCGTTTATAGCCAGCACGCTCCTCAATCGTCCATTGTGCCGCATCAATGCCTCTAGCCTCACCCGCGATTGCCGCCAGACCATCTGATTGTAGCGTCAATAGATGTCCGGTAGCTTTGTTTTTCAACAGCCTCCGGCCGTTGAAATCCTGAAGCAGCCATTGGGAGCTCGCGTTATCTGCCCTTACCGAGCCGCTAAGCACCTTGCCGCCGTTTTCATATAAATAGCCTGTGCCTGACTTTTCTTTAATACGAATATAGTTCGTGTCGTCAAATGTTGGGGTAGCCGTGTCATTCGTCTTCTCCTCGCCCATTGGCGGCGTCTCGAATTGCTCCGTTGCATTCTCAAACGTCCACTGCACCGATCCAAATGATGCTGGGTACAATCCACGTTCTGCGTAGCCTGCATTATTTTGAACATGAATGAACTCATCATCGTATTTCCCATTCAAGCTGCGAATCATATATTCCGCACCGCTCGGAGTGCTTTCAACTGCCCACTCTAAGAACGCATCGCCTTGAATGGCTTGCTTGCTCTCAATAAAGGCATAATCCCCGGTCATTGTCATGTAATGTCCTGTAGCACGGTTTTTCAACCTTTGTTTCCCGCCCTCTGACTCTATAATCCAATGACTGTAGCCGTTGTTCTCTGCCAAGTTGCCATAAAGAACAATTCCTCCATTGTTTTCATATAAAAATTGGCCGTTCGCCTTGTTTTTTATACGAATCGGAGCCTCTGGCAAAGGTTTCGCTGGAAGTGCTAGCGGCTCAACTGCATATTGCGCGCTATCCGAATCAGCAACAAGCTTGCTCACTTTCGTATATCCCTCACCATCTGAATATAGAAAATGACGAGCCCAACCACTCCGCAGCACTACAAATTTATCAGAAGATCCAGGCTCCATGTTCCACTTCACGCTGCCCCAGCTCTCGTGAATGCCGCCTTGTGCGATAATTTGCTGTGTCGGGGCATCCTTTTCAACATCCCCGCCTACGTGCTCCATCGACACATAATGGCCAGTCTTGAGGTTTTTCAACCGCACCGAGGTCGGTCCATCGCCCGTGCGCTCCAAATACCAAACTGAGCTAAGATCCGTTTCTGGAAGCTCGCCATACTTAACCTTGCCTTGATCATCACCCTCAGCGGTCACTTCATACAAATAACTGCCGGTTTGCTTGTTCTTAAGTCTTACATTCGTTAACGCCGCGTCTGTCACAGGTATAAACTTCCATTTAGGGCTTCCCCATCCTGGATTAATTACGCCGTATTCCGCGTATTTCGTCAGATTTTGCAAGCTAATATACTTTTGTTGTCCAATAACATCATTAGCATCCTGCAAGCTGTGAATGAGCTTTGAGCCGCCGACATCTTCGATGACCCAAATCGCACTCGTCCAGTCATCAGCCACCTCAGACACATCCATGCGTCCATCCTTCATATTTTGCAAATTAATGTAGTGGCCTGTTGCTCTATTCTGGATGCGTTTGCGACCGTTTAAACGTTCAACTAACCATTGTCCCTTATAATCGCCTTCAGAGACATTGCCGTATTTCAGCTGTCCTGCTGCATCCTCGTATAAGAAGAAATTTTGCCATTCATTCTGAATTCGAATATATTGCGGCGAGCCATCCCCGCTAAATGCCGGGTCTTCAAACAACCATTGCGCCGCATTCTCATTTGGCTGAATTGTACTTGCTTGGGCTGCGCCCGTATTGTCTTGAATATGCAAATATTCGCCTTGGCCAACATAGCTCTGAATGCTTTGATAGTCATCATAAATGGCTGATTTGCTAAAGGACCATTGATCCTCTGCAGAGCTTTCCGTTAATGAAGATACCTTAAGCGGATCGCTGATCTCATTAACTCCTGCACGCGTAACATAATGACCAGTTGCTAGGTTGCGCAGCCGTTTTTTGCCGTTAAAATCTTCCCTTACCCACTGGTAAAATGACTTCTGGCCTGCCTGTGTTGTCAGTGCGCCAACCTTTGCCAGCCCAGCATCTTCATACAAATAAGCAGTACCTACCTTCTCATTTGTAAAATTCACGATACGGTATGGCTGCGTATCCGGCGCCAGCTCTATTCGCCAGTGTGCATTGTCTCGATCCAGGACGGACCAACTGTTCGAGCGTACATGTTTGTCATCAGAAAACTGCGTATTCAATACGTAAATGGTCGAAGGAACTGCCTGATAAGCTGCAACGTTTTGGAAGGTGATAAAATCTCCACCCGCTGTGTCAGCTACCAGCCACTCGCTTTTATTCGTGTTGTCCAGTCCGATAGCTTTAATAGGCTCATAGTCTATTCCTTGCGTAATGTAATGACCGGTTGCACGGTTTTTAATCCGATAGGAATCCGGCGTTGCTCCTGGGACAAGCACCCAATGAGATTTGCGATCCGCAGCAGGCACCTCGCCAAAATCAACGAAACCATTAGCTCCCTCGTACAAATATTGTCCGGCTCGGAACTTATTGGCAAGACGAATTGGAGCAGCAGACTCCACCGGCTCGAGCGCCCACTGCGGACTCTCGAACGTTATATTGATGTCATTGCTTACTTCTGCAAAGCCGAGCAAATCCTCTTGATGAATAACGAGATTGGCATTCTCCGGCACAGTTGCACTTTTAATAACCACATAACCCTCGCGGCTGGACGCATGAATGGTCCATTGGTCTGCAAGCGTACTCTCCGTTATCTCGCGGCTGGTCAGTGCATCGCGCCGCTTCCCAACCTCTGAGACCGTAATGTAATGTCCGGTTGCACGGTTTTGAATTCGCTTATTGCCATCATGCTCCTCAATGAGCCAATGCGAGGATTCATCTTCATAGCTTGGAAAACCGTACCTCACGATACCACTTTCATCCTCATACAAATAATTGCTTTGCCATTTGTTCTGGATGCGAACGTAGGTTGATTCCGTTACGGATGACACGGCCGCCTCGGGCTGGCCTCCGCCTTCCGATACTACCGCCGTCTCGTCCGCATAGACCGGAACCGCCATAAACATAAGCAGCAGCGCCAGAATGAATGCCAATATAGACCTTGCACGTTTCATTGCACAAACCTCCCCAAAGGTATCCAAGTGCAAACGTATCCCGAAAGCACTCGCTTATGTAAATCTTTCATTCTCTTTCATCATAATTTGGAATCGCTTACATATCGATGTGCATTTCTAGAAATAATAGGTGTTATATTACGAAGTGTATAGGCATGCAAAAACCCCTCTGTCTTAGACAGAGGGGTTCTATTCTTATATGGGTAACCTGCTGATGGCTGTGAAGCTCATTCTTTCTGATTAAACGGTATACTATTCTTCTTCTACTACGCCAAGCTCCCGATTTTTCTCCTTAAAACGCTCGTTATGAGAAGAAACATAAGCCATCTCTGGAGCTTCCGGATCCATGTACAGCTTCGCGCTGTTGAGTGCCAAGACGCCGTCCGTGAACGTTCCWGCAATAAGTCCAACCTTGCTGCCAAAGCTCGCGAAATCGCCTGCGCCGAAGATGCCCGGAATATTAGTAGCCATCCGCTCCCCAACGTTCGCATTCCATACTCCCATATCAAGACCCCAATCACGGATGGGTCCAAAATCACTCTTCATTCCATGATTGACGATGACAGCATCGACTTCAATCTGCTTGCTTTCCTCCGTTTCCATATGTGCAATTGTTACCTTCTCGATACTTTCCCCATTACTGCTATGAAGCGCAAGCACTTGATAAGGCGTAAGAACATTTACAGAGGATTGTTTCATCCTGGAAACATTTCTCTCATGCCCGCCGAAGCTGTCACGGCGATGCACGACCGTTACCCTGGCTGCAATGGATTCCAGCTCATTTGCCCAATCTACTGCGGAATCGCCGCCGCCGGAAATGAGCACTCGCTTATCGCGGAATTTTTCCAGCTCCTGTACGGTATAGTACAAGTTCGTTACTTCATAGCGGTCAGCCCCTTCAATCTCCAGCTTCGCTAATTTTTTTATTCCGTAACCAATTGCCATTATGACCGTTCTTGTATGATGCTTCTCGCCAGTTAATGAAGTCAGCATAAAAGTTCCATCAGCCAATCGTTCATAGTCCGTAATTTGTTGTCCGAGCACAATCGTCGGATCAAAGGTTTTGGCTTGTTGGATCAATTGCGCAATTAATTGTTCGCAGCGAATCGGTGTTACCCCGCCTACATCCCAAATAATTTTCTCAGGATAAGTGAGCATTCGCCCGCCGAGTTGATCCTGCGCTTCAATTAATTTCGTTTTTAAATCGCGCATGCCGCTATAGAAAGTGGTATATAACCCACCTGGGCCACCACCAATTATCGTTACATCATAGAGCTCCAATTGTTCGTTCATCATTTGCCTCCAAACGTCAGTCATGATCAATTTATTTTTTGATATTGATTATCACTATCACTTATTAAAGTTTAGGATACCATACTCATTGTGACAATGGACAAAAGTCACCATTTCTTTGTACAAAACTGACTTTTGTTATCTCTATCCATGCTTTCAACGATTCGTTTATTTCGCACCTGCGAGCCAATTAGCTAGTTCCTCTGTCTGTGATAGCGTAGCAATCGGATCAAAATACCATGAGCGTTCCTTACTCCAAATATAGACGCGATCATTTTTAACTGCATCAATCAGCTTCCAAATCGGCTCGGTTTTCAAATCTGCAAGCGTTATCGTATCAGACGTTAATATAATATAATCGCCAGCAAAGTCAGACAGCTTCTCTCCAGAAACCTCAACAATTTGCTCCTTCATCAGCTGCTCCGCTACTTTAGCTGGCGGCTTAAGTCCAAGTGCTTGATAGACTGCTTGTCCGCCCCTGCCGAAATTATCGCCGAATACGCCCGTATTCCCTCCCCAATCCTGCATGACTGAAATCACAGCATCGCTAGGAATGGCACTTTCAACCTTTGCTTTGGCTGCTGCAATACGCTGGTCGTAATCAGCCAACCATGCTTCCGCTTCTGCCTCTTTCCCTAACAATTTACCGAAATAGGTCAATTCTTCATGCGTATTTTTTAGTTCGCCATAAGGAACAACGATCGTCGGTGCAATTTTGCTATACTGCTCATAAGCTGCTTCATTACCTGTAACGATCATATCCGGCTGCAAATCTATTATTTTCTCTAGCGATACACTCTCGTATTCTCCAATATTCTCCACGCCTGCAAGCGCCTCTGAAAAATACGGATTTTTCAAATTCAATTCTGGCGTACCGATTGGTTTGACATTTAGTGCAATAAAGCTGCCCAAGTACAGATCAACAACGATCCGTTCGGGATGCGAAGGAATTTCGATATCACCTTTTATCGTTGTGATTACTCTAGTCTGAGCCTCCGATTGCGGCTTATTGGAAGGAGCTGCTTCCCCCTTCGTCGTTAATTTTGATTCCACGGTTGTCGTATTTGTATTTAACGTCCCCGTAGAACATGCGCTCACAAATAAGGCAAAACAAAACAATAAGGTTGCCGCCATTGATAATTTCAATCCTTTGTACATGGGTATTTGATTCTCTCCTTTGTATTGATAATGATTATCATAACGATACACATTGTAACGCCGGAGCCTCCCTGGAACAATGGACAATCGGCTCGATCTATATAGACGATTTGCCCCGCTTCTAGCATTTCTCAAACTGTCTTTATACCTGCCTGGCGAAACGCCAGCAACCTTTTTGAATATCCGTGTGAAATATAAGCGATCTGAATAACCAACGCTTTCCGCAATTTCCTGAATGGTCGCGCTTGTATTTTTCATTAGCTCCTTCGCATGATCAATTCTCACCTGAATGACATAATCAATAAGACTATGCCCCGTTTCCTTTTTAAACACCTTGGACAAGTTTTTGGCGCTATAGCTTAATATCTGTGCCAACTGCTCAAGCGTAATCGGCTCCATATAATGATCATGAATATAACGAAGCGCTTGAGCTGCTAGGTCGGGCTTCGATAGAGATACATCTTGCTTTTGCAGCTGAATGAATACCTCATAAACAAATTGATGAAATAACGTATTGACATGAAATCTCTCCAAAGAATGCGATATTTGCCACTCTTGTGCCATTACGTTAACAATTCGAAATAGTGAGATCGGGTATTGCGGGGCAAGCCATATTGCATATGGAACGGGTTGTTTGTTTCAATAAGTGATAAAATCTCTTGCCTGCAAGGATGCGGAATGAGTGCTTTATAGAAGATTAAGTAATAATCAAAATCCTCCTTCAGCTTATCTATATCCAAGCACATTCCTTTGCCCCCATGYAGCATATGAAATCGCTCCGCCTTATATAGATGACCGTCCAAACATACATTTGCGCTGCCCATTGTCGTATATAAAAATCCGCTTGCTGGAAGACGGTAGGATTGCAGCCTATCGCCAAGTTTCATCTTATGGTGACGAACATCCAACACCTTAATAGAGGCATGGTTCCAAAGCCTAATAAGATCATTCCACTCCACTTTCCGAGTTCAGCTCCTCTAGCGTTTACTTTGTGCTGCTCACAGATCGACCGAAGAAAAGCCGACTACTTGATCATGATGGTTCAGCCTTTTATGTATGGTTCCTTGCAGAGCATATTAACAAGCATTCTAATGATAACCATTCTCATTGTCAATTCCTTTCTTACTAGGGCATGTCTGAGAACTCTGTAGACAGCAAATTTTGCTGAATTTTCGTTCCATGCAAGGCGCGTTTGTGAAGGCGTACCGGGGTACGTCAAGCAGACGGAACGAAGCAGGGGGCGAAAAGGCGGTGAAAGGTGCCACTGAACGGGTTTTCAGTCACGCCCTAGTACCTGGTACTACAATAAGTTGGTACTTTTGCGTTTTGGCATATGATGTAAACTAAAGACATGAACAACAAATCGATTCGGGAGGCTTTCTCAAATGGAAAAAATGGAAACGATGCAAGTACGCAAACCAGCAAATTTTTATCGCCGCCGTAATACCCCAACGTATACATTCATGGCTTGGGCAGCTTTTCTTATAGCATGCGGCTTCGAATTCATCGGTATTTACACGCTGAAACAGCCAATGTCTGTGCAAGGGTACTACGCGGTAACCGGCATACTTTTAATTATCACTTCATTTCTTCTGCAGAAGGTTGCGCGCGACAATGATGAGGATAAGTTTCTCAAAGACTACAATCCCGGCTACAGAAGCCGCAATACACCCGCTTTTTCGTTCATGGCTTGGGCTGGCTTTATCATTGCTATTCTCGCTCAATATATAGGTATTTACACGCTAGAGGAGCCGCTTTACGTCAAAGGCTACTACGCAATTGCCGGTGCTTTCTTAATCGTTTCTTGCCTCGTTTTGCAAAAGACCATTCGGGRTAATGAAGAAGACAGCGTGCATACGAAAACAGAAGATTTAGAAAGCTAGAAAATAATAAAAAGCCTCCCCTTTAAAGATGAATTGGGGAGGCTTTCTTTCGATCAATCCGTTTAGCTATTCGACTTTAATAGAATCAAAAAACTTCTCTTGCACGACCTTGGCAGACTTGTCGAGCAAGCCTTGAAGATCTGAACCTTTTTTGGAGAAAACCTCTTGCAGCACATTCGTTACTTCGCCGTAGTAATCCTGCGTGTTGTATTGCGCTTCAGGTTTGCCGTCAAGCAAAGAATCGGATTCTGCGTTATATTTGTAGACGTTATCGTATTTATCAAATATAGCCTGTGCTTTTTGACCGTATTCCGATGAAGGGCTGTAGTAGTTCATTTGCGGCGGAATATAGTATTTGCCTTCTGTTTGGCGTTTTTGGATATCGGTTTCAAGCGACTCTAGACCTTTATCCGTAAAGTAATCAAATGTAATATAGCGGAAAGCAATTTCTTGTTCGTCCTTCGTCGCATTTGGATTGATCACGAGGTAATCCCCGCCAAGTACGCCTGTATGCTTGCCGCCTTTCTCCGCTGCCGGCATTGGGAATGTCAGTACATCTTCTGGCTTCAAGCCGCCTTGGTTGAGCGCTTGCTCAAGTACACCCTCAGCTCCTGCTATAACCATAGCCGTACGGCTTTGTCCGAAAGCGCCGACAGCATCGCCCCATCCAAGTGCCCAGTCCTGCGGAATTGCATTTGCTTCCCATCTAAGCTTGTTGTAAAACTCTAGCGCCTTCAAGCCAGCGGCAGAATTAAAGGCTGCTGTTACTTTGCCGTCAGCGATCGTCTGAACATCGCCGCCTGCCTCAAACAAGAAGTTGGTCCAGTTCCAGCCTGCTTCTGTACCTTTGCCCATCGGCGCAATACCTGCAATACCTTTCTTCGGATCAGCTACTGCTTTAGCAGTATTGTACATATCGTCCCATGTCCAGTCATACGATGGAATCGGTACACCTTTCTCGTCGAGCAGCTTCTTGTTTACGACCGTAGTTGTAACATAGGCTTTCTGGGATACCCCGAACACCTTGCCGTCAATGATAAATTGGCTTTGCAGCACAGGGTTGATTTGATCCTTGAATGGATAACTGTCCCACAGCTCCGTAATATCGGCTACCCAGCCGCGCTCCTGCAAAAACTTAGCTTCTGTTGCCCAAGTGTTGAAAAATGTCGGCGCTTCGTTTGCTGCCATTTTGATGCCGATTTCGCTTGGGTTGTAGTGCCAGTCGCTTTTTACGATTTCCACGTTAGGATAAACCTCGTTAAAACGTTTGATTTTGTCATCTTCCAGCTTGCGGTTCTCAACCTGATCCGGCAATGGATAATAAATGCTGATCGTAATTTTTTTGTCTTTAATATCTTCCTTCGGAGGGTCTGTTTCCTTGCTGCCTGCATTGTTTGTCGCTGCATTCGTTGGTTTATCGGTTTCTTTTGGATCGTTGGTCTCCTTGCTGCCACCGCTGCAAGCCGCAAGAATTGAGCATATCATGACCAAACAAATCAACACTGCCACGTTTTTCTTTAGCATCGATATTCCCCTTCACCATTCGTATTTTCACTACATCCTCATCATAAAGGAGACATTTTCATTTGGGCGAGGTGTATTCTTATTCCGATCATGTGTATGTCTACGAACTGCTTATCCCTTAACCCCGCCAAGATGAAGTCCGCGCATAATGAACTTTTGGAACGCCAGAAACACGAGAATCGGCGGCAGCATCACCATCGTAAGGATGGCGAAACGAATATTCAGATTGAGTCTTTGCGCACTAATGACGTATTTATATACGGCTGTCGCAAGCGGATATTTCTTATCGCTGTGCATCACAAGCGAAGGCCAGAACCAATCGTTCCATGCCGTTGAGAAAACAAATATTGCGAGCGTGGAGAAAATAGGAATGGAAAGCGGAATCGCGATAAGGCTGAAGCATTTCCAATCTGACGCACCGTCGATTCGAGCCGCTTCAATCATTTCATGATGGATACCATCGAAGAAATTTTTAAGCAGCAGCAGATAGAATGCACTCGCACTGGCAGGCAGCCAGAAAGCCGCATACGTATTAAGCAACCCAAGATCCTTCAGATTAAGAAAGTTCGGAATGATATAAGTGCTCGGCGGTATAAAAAGTGTAATCATGAAAAAAAAGTAGATTCCCTTCTGATACGGAACATTAAGCTTGGAGAGGCTAAAGGCTGCTAAACCAAGCACGACGATGGTCATAATCATGTTGCCGCCAAAAATCATAAGCGTGTTTTTCAAAAACTGCGGCAGGTTAATAAAATTCCAGCCTGTTCGGTAGTTGTCGAAATGCCACTCCGATGGCAAAAAGTGCGGCGGAAACGAGTTCACTTCGGTGTTTGCTTTCAAACCGTTAAACAATGCAGTAGCAATGGGATAAAGCATCGAGGCAACCATTGCAATAATGACAAGAATAATAAGCAGAAACCCTACCTTGTTTTTATTTCTGCGCAAATCGTGACTGGATAATATCCCTCTGTCTAAGCTCTTCATCACTTGCTCGCCCCCCTGTTGTTCAGCCTGAATTGTAAAAGTGCCAATCCGCCAAGGACGACGAACATAAGTACACCCAGCGCAGAGGCTACCCCGTAATCAAGCTTCGTAAATGCATATTTGACGATAAACAGCGAGTAAGTGAGCGTTGCTTTGTTCGGACCGCCGTCAAGCAAGGCCAGCTGAGATTGGAAACCTTGCGTCGTTGCAATCAACTGCAAGAGGAACAGAAGCAGAATCAAGCCGCGAATCGACGGAAGCGTAATATGCCAGATACGGCGGAATATGCCTGCGCCATCAATTTCTGCCGCCTCATACCAGTCCCGCGGGATACTAAGAACAGCAGCCAAATAAATGAGCATGCCTGAACCGAACTGCTGCCATGTTTCCATGACGACAAGCGAAATCATTGACCAGCTTTTATTCGTTAGGAAGGCTATTTGATCAAGCCCCGCTTCCGTCAGCAATCCATTAATCGGACCTACCGGATCATAGAACCATCTCCATAAGCCGTATAACACAACAGCAGGCACGACGTTCGGCAAATATGCCGCCACGCGAACGAAGCCTTGAAAGCGACGCAGCTCTGATATTGCGATTGCGAACAGAATARGAACCCAAAAGCCGATAACCATACATAAAAACATGTAGTACAGCGTATTTTTGACACCAATCCATACATCAGGATCGTTAAAAATCGTCTTGTAATTATCAAACCCCACGAACGTATTTCCCTTTACAAAATCGATCGTGTAAAAGCTGTAAATAATGCCTTTCGTGATCGGCACCCACAAAAATAAAATAAAAATAATAGCTGCGGGCAGCAGAAACAAATAGCCCGAAATATGTCTTTTCCACCTGCCAGCCTTCCTCTGCACCTTGCTATCGAGCGGCTCGCCTACTACAACGGATTGTTCCATCTGAGTTTCCCTCATTTCTTTTCTATTGCTCTATACCATTCTAGAAGCAAGGCGGCTAACTGGTAATGTGCAAATCTAAGACAATGATAGCTATTTTTACTTCATCTTATTTCTTGTCGTCCTTCTTTAGCTCGCTTGGGCTCATCCCATAATATTTTTTAAATATTTTGCTAAAATGCTCCGGAGATTCGTAGCCGACGCGCTCTGAAATCTCGTATCTTCGCAAATCGGTAAACAAAATAAGCTTCCGACTCTCCTCCATTCGAAGCTTGATTACATACTCCCATAAGTTATAGCCTGTATCCTTCTTGAACAAATAGCTTAAGTAATTCGGGCTGACATGATTTTTCTGTGCGACCTCATGCAGCGTCAGTCCCTTTTGAACAAAGTTGCGATCGATATATGCCTTCGACTTCTCTACAATGAGGCTATTCTGTTCGCTTAGCTCTTCGGCAGTAGGGTCCTGCGTATAGGTGCTCCAATTAAAATCACCGTAATAAAACACATAATGATCACGATGCTCACGGTTCCACATGATCGCCTTGCGCGCTTGTTCGCTGAGCATGCCCACGAAACCAATGCCCCGCACAATTTGACTAATGCCTATGACACAGTGCAGCCCGATAAATTTATGAATGTTGTAATAGAGGCTGCGCCCGATCATATCCAATTGATTAATTTTGTTGACACTAGCTTCTCCAAACTCATTCTCGTCCCATTGAATAAGTACACTAATCTCCTGATTGGGAGAATAAAAGGCCACATGATTCCATTCCTTATCCAGCAGCTCATTCGCAATGTTCAATGCAGCATACTGCAGCAGCAGTGCATCCCTACTTTGGATCTGCCGATCCTTATCCGATAAATTCAGGCGCAGCTTAATGACCGCATAATAAGGCCCGTTCAGCTTGATTGCGTAGCGCTCATACAGCTTCTTCGCTATTTCCTCGGGTGTCTCCTCGGAGCTTGACAGCAGCTGATTAAACAGCTCCGTTCGCTTCGGGAGCGGCTCCTCCATATGGAAATGCTCTTGCAGCTTGGATAAGAACTGATCCTCCGTTGCCGCAGGCTTATTCATTTTGAGCAGCACATTTCGGACGGAATCCAGAAATTGATCGTTATTAAGCGGTTTAATCATATAGTCCTTTGCACCGAGTCGAATCGCCATTTGAGCATATTGAAAGGTTTCATAAGCGGAAATAATGATTGTCTGAACCCAAGGCTTCAGCAGCTTAGCCTGATGCATTAGCTCAATTCCATTCATCGAACCCATTTGAATATCTGTGATCAGCAGGTCAATTTCTTCAATTCTCAAATAATCGAGCGCTTCATATCCGCTGTGCGCCATATAAACATTTGCTAAACTAATGCCGGAAGCAGACAATAAACTGCATAAACCCTCACATATTAAAGGCTCGTCATCTACGATCAATATATTGTACATTTATCTTCCTCCCCGTCCGCATTCCAATGCTCACTTTGTCTCATCATAGCTCGTTGGCAAAATAATCGTCACCGTCGTGCCGCCGTTGTCCCCGCGCTTGTAGCTCATTCCATATCCATTGCCAAAATGAAGCTGAATTCGTTGTTGGATGTTACGAATCCCATAACCTAAACTATGATCTGACTTGTCATTGCTTAATAAACGCTCAATTGAGGCATAATCAACTTCCTTATGTCCGTTGTCCTCTACCTTGATCGTAACCCGCTCGCCCTCAACTACGGCCGAAATTTGGATTTCGCCATCCTCGCCCATAAATTTAACGCCATGGATAATCGCATTTTCGATAAGCGGCTGCAGCGATATTTTTGGAATCATAATCATTCTTGCGGCATCGGAAATGTTCCAGTGCACTTGAAACTCATATTTGTATCGCTTCTGCTGCAAGCTGACATAAGCGGATGCATGCTCAAGCTCCTCGTCCAGCGGAATGAGCTCTCTTCCTCTGCTTAGGCCAATTTTCATCAGCTTCGATAAGTCCTTAATCATTTCTGCGGATTCCGCATTGCCTTCAAGCGAGCTCTTCCAGTAAATACTCTCAAGCGTGTTGTACAGTAAATGTGGATTAATTTGCTGGTAAAGCAGCTGGAGCTGCGACTCCTTCTGCTTGATGTCCATATGGTATTTATAATGAATGAGCACATTCAGCCTACGGGCCATGTCATACAAAGCGGCAAAGAGTACGCCGACCTCGTCATTCCGGCCTTTTCCCGGCGTCTCCGGCACTAGCCTGCCTGGCTCATAGGTGCGAACAAACTGCGCCAGCTTCTGAAGCGGCGTCATAAGCGAGCGCCAGAAATAAACAACAACGACGCAGCCGAACAGTATATAAGCAATAGAAATGAGCTGGATGACATGCTTGAGCTCGCTTTGCTGCTTTAATAGCGAGCTGATCGGAATTTGATAGACAAGTTTATTGTTCAAGTTGCGGTTATAATTGACCACATAGATGTAATCAGAGGTCATGACATCAAAAGTGCCGACCGCTTCCATCCCATCCTTAACCTCTGTTGCAGGCGGCAGGACATACGTCTTCCCCATCAGACTTGAATCAGTCGCTGCAAGCACGCGGTTCGACCAATCCATAAATATGATCTTGCCGTCTGGCAGTGAAACGGATTTCAGCGATTCGCTAATTTTCATATCCATCTTTGTTGCGACCAAAACGCCAATGATACCGTTTCCAATAGAGACATTGCTAACGGCACGAATATAAGCAAGCGTGCTGATCTGCGATAACCCTACATTTGAATCAATAATTTCCATGTAACCTTTGCTCTTATAACTGACCGCATCATCGTACCAGCTTGGCTTCTCTGCATCGGAGAAAAAATAAACCCCGGTTTGTGTCAACTGACGCTTCGGTGCAAAAAAATAGTAATCATTCGGGTCATAAATATACAGCGAATAATATACGGCTTCTCCTCCATTTAGAGGAATCGAATTACTCGCAAGCAGTTTGTCGACCTTATCATATTTCCGTACTCTCTCAATAACCGTCTCAGCCCCTGTAGGCACAAGCTGCTGCGTAATTGGATTTTGAATAATCGTCGTCGTTATTTTGCTGATCGTATCCATGTCACGATTAATGACGGTATCGTTTTGTTTGATGAGCTCCACATATGCGCTCGTCACATGGTTTTTGAGCAAATGCTCTGCTTTCATATTGCCGTACCAATGCAGTAGAAAAATCGGACTCACCATCACGAGAAACAAAAGTATCAATTGCTGCTTTATGTTCAATTTTGTCAAAGGATTGCTAAGACCCGATCGCATGCAGGCACCTCCGGTTAATAATTGTACTATAGCAAAAAAAACAGCCAAACAGAGTGGCTAGAGCAGGCACCTCCGGTTAATAATTGTACTATAGCAAAAAAAACAGCCAAACAGAGTGGCTAGATCTACCCTTTTCAAAAGGGGCAATGGAGCTTAATCGTAGAAATACACATACTTCATACAAAAAAAATGCTGCTAGTCAACAGATGTTGGTTAGCAGCACTTAGGATGGGTCAAGTCCAAAGTTGTGTGTAAAATCCTCGAACAGAAAGCCTACTCATCAAGAGTAGGTTCTTGCGTTGTTTTTGGTTTTTTCTTACGCCATTCATGGTACACTGTCATTTCAATATATTTCTTGCCGACGGACCACTTTTCATCCA
>NZ_JBFRDK010000090.1:0-32949 GCF_052113545.1 Paenibacillus sp. TAF43_2 | reverse complement strand
TCCTATGACACTGTCCATGCACAAACCTTTTTATTTCATGTACTATTTTTAAATCTGATGATAATCACCCAAAATTATCCATTTTTAAGCTGCGTTGCTGCAATATTAGGATTAATTAGAAATCTGTCATCAACACGCTGCCTGACCATTCCCTATTTAAATCTAATCGCAAAAAAAAAATCTCCTCACTACGGGATATAACCGTAAGAGGAGATCCTTTTCATTTATCCAATAAGCGATATCAAACTTTTAAATTCCAGCTCTTCAAATTTGAGCAATACGCTTTCGCGTTCATACGCCCAGCAGCAGCCATCAAGCTCTGCGGATACTGGCACATCACAGCGAATTGTCGCTAAATCACGGGATAGATGCAGCATATCAAGATCCGCTTCAATTTTTACTCGGATTGTTTTGGATACCGCCTCCAAATTAGCAAGCAAGCCCTCGATTGAACCATGCTCTTGAATAAGCTTATGCGCTGTTTTTTCTCCTATACCTTTCACGCCTGGGTAATTGTCCGCTGTATCTCCCATTAACCCTTTGATGTCGATAATTTGAATAGGCGTAAGTTGGCGTTCTTCCATTAGCGTTTCCGGCGTATACACCATGTAGTTCCCGATGCCCTTCTTCATGATCGCAACCGATACCCGGTCGTCCACCAGCTGAAGCATATCATGGTCACCCGTCACAACGAAAATTTGCGCTTGATCCTTAAGTGCAGCAGCAAGTGTTCCAATGCAGTCATCCGCCTCATATCCTGCGATCCCAATATTCGGCACACCGAAGCTGGCAACGACTTCTTTTACAAGATCAAACTGAGGAATTAAATCCTCTGGCGCAGACGGACGATTGGATTTGTAACCATCATACTGCTCCGTACGAAATGTCGTGCTTCCCATATCCCAGCAGCATACGACATGGGTTGGATTAAACGTATTGATCGCATCCATGAAATAACGAACAAAACCATGAACTGCATTAACAGGTACGCCTGCACTTGTTTTACGAACGCTTCCTCCGAATGAAGTAGCGAAATACGCCCGAAATAAAATTGCCATCCCATCAACCAAAAGTAAACGTTGTTCACTCATCGTTATAAAACCCCTCTCAAACATATCAAACTATTATTTATATTTATTGCCCGCGAATAAATTTTCCAATCCGCCCCGCAGCTTCCTTCAACCGTTCTTCGCTTTCAACCAGCGCTATTCTTACATAACCTTCACCCTCGGAGCCAAAAGCTTCCCCAGGCACTACGACAACGCCTGTTTGACGAAGCATTTCCTGGGAAATTCGTCTGGACGTCCACGGCTCGCTAAGCGACCACTGCATAGGAGGAAGCTGCGCCCAAACGAACATTGTTGCCCGAGGTGCCGCAACATCCCATCCTTCTGCACGAAGTGCTTCAAGGAACGTATTGCGCCGCTGCTCATAAAGCTTTCCTGCCTTTGGCTTCTCTACATTTGCTATCGCTTCCTGAAGTGCAACAATTCCTGCCTCTTGAATAGGATCAAACACGCCGTAGTCAATATTCGCTTTCAGCTCGCGGAGAGCGGCGACAGCTGCCCTATTTCCAGCCAAAAAACCAATTCTGCAGCCAGCCATGTTGAAGCTTTTGGACAAAGAATGGAATTCAACCGCATGATCGATAGCACCCGGTACCTCAAGAATGCTTGGCGGCTCACAGCCTTCAAATCCCATCTCGGAGTATGCAAGATCATGAACGACCAACACATTATGACGCTTTGCTTTATCAATCAATCGCTCAAAAAAGGAGATGTCCGCTATAGCAGAAATCGGGTTGTTCGGGTAATTCAGCAAAATAAACGTTGCCTGGTCCCATTCCGAATCCGGTATTGCCTCCAGATCGGGCATAAAGCCATTCTCCTCGCGCAGCGGCATCAATACAGACTCTACTCCCGCGAGTGCTAATGATGCAGCATAGATCGGATACCCCGGATTAGGCAGCAAAACGATATCGCCAGGATCACAAAGCGCCATGGCAAGATGGGCAAGACCGTCTTGTGAGCCAAGAAGTGTTACGATCTCGTCTCCGGCATCCAGCTCCACGTTAAATCGGTGCTTCATCCATTTCGCTGCATGCTCTCGAAACGGCAAGCCGCTTTTGATTGCTGGATACGAGTACATATCACTGCGCAATGCCGCTTCACTAAGCGCCTGTCTAACGGCGGGCGAAGGCGGCTGATCCGGATTTCCGATTCCCAGATCAATAATATCAAGACCGCTTTCCGCAGCTGAGCGCTTCCACGCTGCAACTTCTGCAAATATGGATGATCCTAGCTGCGACAGCCGCTTGGAACGCCATTTGGTTTGTGACATACGTCCATTCACCCTTTTCCATTGTTCCAAACTTGTTCGTATTGTTCTTCCTTATATCCAACAGTAACCGTCTTGCCATCCGTCACGATAGGCCGTTTAATCAGCATGCCGTTCGAAGCAAGCAAGTCATATTTCTCATCTTCAGACATGTCAGCCAGCTTGTCCTTCAAACCAAGCTCCCTGTAGACATCTCCAGATGTGTTAAAAAACTTTTTCAGCTCCAGACCGCTGTTTTTTACAATCTCCTTCAGCTCAACAGCTGTAGGTGTTTGCTCTACAATATTTCTGGATACGACATCGTTGCCCTTATTTTGCAGCGATTTAAGCGCTGAGCGGCATGTACCGCATTTTGGATATTGAATGATAGTTAGTTCCTTTTGTTTCGTCATCCTCTTGTTTCCTCCAGCATTGGGCTGACTAGTCCCATTTTATTTTGATAGACTCCGTTCTAATCGTTCAAGCTCAGGCGGCAAATCTGCATGCCATTCCATCCATTTTTTTGTAATGGGATGGGTAAAGCCCAGTATCTCGGCATGGAGTGCTTGACGACCGACTGCATCCTCCCACTCTTCCTCCACACCTTGCTGAGTACCATACATTTTATCACCGATAAGCGGGCAGCCGATATGCTTCATATGAACGCGAATTTGATGCGTCCGTCCCGTTTCGAGCTTTAAGCGCACAGCCGCTGCGGCAGGCTTGTCAGAAGTAGATTCATAATGTGCAATCGTCTCATAATGTGTAATAGACGGATAACCCTCCGGTGTGACGATGCGAACATGCGGCTGGTCTGGGTCACGGTCAATCGGCGCATCCACCACTCCCGCAGTTGGCTCAGGGCAGCCATAAACATATGCGCGGTACAGCTTTAAAATACCGTTTGCCTGCATTTGCTCCGAAAGCTGTTGATGTACATAGGAGGTTTTGGCAATCGCGACAAGTCCGGATGTTTCTTCATCAAGGCGGTGGACAGGACGGAAACGTACCTTCTCTCCCGCCTCTTGCCAATGGTAGACGATACCATTAGCAAGCGTCCCCGTGTAATGTCCATGGGTCGGATGGACAATCATACCAGCTGGTTTATTTACGATAAGCAGATCCTCATCCTCGAATACGATTTGTACCAGAATTGGCTGCGGCAAAATATCTTCGGAAATTTCCCGCTCCATGCGTACGCGAATGATATCGCCCGCTGCAACGGGAGCTGTCGTATAGGCACGAATCTCGTTTACAGTCAGTCCATGCTCCGTTTGCTTTACTTGCGAGAGCAGCTTGCGCGATACGCCCAGTTGCCGCTCCAGCACCCGCCGGACGGTCATTCCATGCTCTGCCTCGCTAACCGCAGCCACTAACGGGCGATAATATAATAATTCTAGTCTATCCATCATTTTTTCGGCTTCCGAAATACTTCTGCGCTGCGTACATATTCCGTATCTGATACGCCAAGCTTCGCATTTGCAACTCTAGCAGCGGCGAAGAAAAAATCGGACAATCGATTCAAATACGTTTGTACATCGGCATTAATCGAATGCTCCGCTGCAAGCGTTACAACGCGGCGCTCTGCCCGGCGGCATACCGTTCGGCATACATGCAAAACAGCAGAAACAGAGCTTCCTCCCGGCAAAATAAACCTCGTGATTTCCGGTGCCTCTGCCGTATATTGGTCAATCCATTCTTCCAGACGTTTAGACGGCTCTGCCGATATTTTTAGAGGCGCGCCTTCAACGGCGTAAGCAAGATCTGAGCCGCAGTCAAACAACTCCTGCTGAATATCAACAAGCCAAGCTGCCATCTCTGCCAGCTCTTCGTGTTTGGCAGCTTCCGCCGCTGCCTGCCCTACAAAACAATTCAATTCATCTATGGTACCATATGCCTCAACACGAACATCATCCTTGCGCACGCGGCCGCCAATTAAAGATGTTTGACCGCTATCGCCCGTTCTCGTATATAGTTTCATCGGCCTTGCCTCCTTTTTTCATCCATTACTCTCTATTCATGCAAACAGCAGGTCGGATAAGCTCCTGACCTGCTGTTTATTAAAGGCGCTAGATTAGCCTTCTTGCTTCAAGCGATGTACAAAGCCGCCAATTCGATCAAGCGCTTCGGTCAGATTCGTGACAGAAGTTGCATAGGAGCAGCGAAGATGGCCTTCGCCTCCGAGACCGAATACATCTCCCGGAACAGCTGCAACATTCGCTTCGTCGAGCAGACGCTGCGCAAACTCCTCACTTGATAAGCCAGTCGATACGATCGATGGGAATGCATAAAATGCACCCTGCGGCTCATGGCAATCGAGTCCGATTTCCCTGAATCCTTTTACGACAAGACGCCGGCGCTGATTATAAGCCTCCACCATGCGGTCCTTCTCTTCTAAGCCATGTTGAAGTGCTTCAAGCGCTGCATACTGTGCCATAATTGGCGCGCACATAACGGTATACTGGTGAATTTTCAGCATAGCTGCAATAAGATCGGGATGGCCGCAGGCATAACCCATCCGCCAGCCTGTCATCGCGAAAGCTTTCGAGAAGCCGCTCACAAGAATGGTACGATCCTTCATCCCCGGCATTGCAGCAAAGCTTACATGCTTCGAGCCGTAAGTAAGCTCCGCATAAATCTCATCGGAAATAACAATAAGATCATTTTCTTCCACTAGCTTTGCAATAGGCAGCCAGTCCTCATAGGTCATAGTTCCGCCAGTAGGGTTGCTTGGATAACATAAAATAAGTACTTTTGATTTCGGCGTTATAACGGCTTGAAGCGACTCTGCCTTCAGCTTAAATTCATCCTTGGCAAACGTTTCAATACCGACAGGTTTTCCTCCGGTAAGCGCGGTTATTGGTGAATAGGAAATATAACATGGCTCAGGAATCAAAATTTCATCGCCAGGCGCAATAAACGCACGAAGTGCAAGATCGATGGCTTCACTGCCGCCAACGGTTACTAAAATTTCGCTGGCAGGGTTGTAAGGTACGGCAAATTGATCATTTAAGTACTGCCCAATGGCTTCGCGAAGCTCTGGCATACCTGCATTTGACGTGTATTGCGTTTTCCCCATTTCAAGCGCATATACAGCAGCTTCCCGAACATGCCATGGCGTCACAAAGTCCGGTTCCCCTACTCCTAATGTAATAACATCCTTGCGCGTACTGACCAAATCAAAAAACCGACGGATTCCCGACGGTTTGATGCCCCGAACGAGCGGTGACAAATAATCAGCCATCGATTGACGCTGCAAAGGTGTGGAGGGTTGTTTCTCTTCATCTTTAATCATTGCCATCACCCTTTTTTCACGGCGAAACCATCAACCGATGATCACCTTCATGCTCCTCGAAGATAATGCCGTCTTGTTTGTATTTTTTCAATATAAAAAATGTTTTTGTCGATAATACCGCGTCAATAGGCGATAGTTTATTCGATACAAAAGAGGCGACCTCTTTCAAGGTTTTTCCTTCAACCTCAACGAGCAAATCGTAAGCTCCCGACATCAGGTAGACGGATTTTACTTCTGGATATAAATAAATGCGCTCAGCGATTCCTTCGAAACCGCGACCGCGTTCTGGTGTAATTTGTACCTCAATAAGTGCAGTTACCTTCTGGTCGTCAATCTTGCTCCAGTTTACGACTGTCGCATACTTCACGATAATATGGTCTTTCTCTAGCTCGGCGATGGCTTGCTTTACTTCCTCGGTTGTTACGGCTAACATGGTTGCGATCAAATCTGCATCCCTGCGCGCGTCCTCCTGAAGCAGTTCAAGCACTTTCAACTGTAATTCGGTCATTGTATAACTCCTTCCAGTACAACTGCAATTATAAAGAATATTTTACAACGTTTTTGTTCCTCGCGCAATCAAAGCATAAAAGGCTGAAGCCTTTATTTTGGCGGCTTCAGCACTTCTCGCGGAGAAATATTAGCATCATATGTAAAAGCTGCTTCTGCTTCCTAATCCTTATAAAAAGGAAAGACCCCAAAGGGGTCTTTACATGTAATGCGTTTGTGAGCCTTGTTGATATTGGCCGGACTGCTGCATTTGCGGCGTATACATCGTTTGGTTTTGCTGTTGCCCTAGGTTTTGCTGTAAAAACTGGCTCGTTTTTTGTTTGGTTTGCTGATATTGCTTTGCCTGCTTGTCCAGTTCCTGACGCAGCGCAGGCGAGGATGTATTATACATATTCGCTTGCTGCATCGCTGTAAACAGCTGGCCTTGCAGTGCCAACGTGCTGTCTGTCAATTTCGTAAACAGCTGGCGAATATCAGGACAAGTAGATTCTGTTGCTGCTGTTGCATATTCACGAACAACTCTTTTCAAATCGCTAAGGATTGTGCTTGCCAAATCTTCCTCAGTCAGTATCGATTGGTTTTGTTGTTGCTGCATTATGATTGACCTCCTAATCTTCTTTTAAAATCCTTCTTATTGCTGGGGCTGTGTTGGAGCCATTTGCTGATGGTGCGAGATCGCATGCAGCAAAGAATCATAGTGCTGCTGATGGGTTTGAATCATTTGTGAGCATAAATTTCTAAGCGCTGGTGTAGTACCCGTAGCAACAAGCGTTGCACATTGCTTAATTAATAAATCCTCGTTAGACATAGAGTCTGCAATGTACTCCAGCTCTTTTGCCGTCATTGGCTGCATCATTTAATCATCCTCCTCTAAACTTGGTTCAAAATTACGATTTGATCCATTTATTTCGTACCAAACGTATTATGAGCTAAATTTCCTTTATTTATGTGCCAATATTTAAATCGAAATTACCGGTGTGAATTAATTGGAAGTCCACCTCTATGATTAACTGATCGGGCTTTGGCAGCCACTCCTTGCCTTTGCCTTTAAAACTCACATCAACATTCCCTTTGGATGAAACGACAGCGATTGCCGCTTTCCCTTTTTCCCCTTGCGCTTTGAGCACAAAATGCTTGAATTCAGGATCTGCCCATCTTAGCCCTGTGGCTTCAGGCTCCGTAAGATAACCGAGATATTTAAGATCTTTAAATATAAATATCCCTTCTATTAACTGGATTTGCAGCGGTTGTTTCTTTCTTTTCCAGTATTCTTCATTTGCATTCAAAGCAGGGAAAGTAGTGACCATGGAGGGTTCATTCAGCGTCTGTACCGCCAGCTGCAAGGAATAAGGACGAATAAAGCTTCTCTGGCTGTCGAGCGGGCCCGGCATATACATAATGCTGTTAAGCGGTGATTGATCATAAAAAGTATCGCTAGTAAAAATTTTTTCAATCGGAGCTTTGGTTCCGAAAAGCAGCGACGTATACCGCGATGCCCGCTGACGATTCACCCCGTCCATGATGTCAGCGATTTTGCTCATCGCTCTCTCCTGCACGATAACGGTTTTTAAATGCTCCAAGCTCAAAATCGTTTGGCCAGAGCGAGCCAGGTCATTTAGAGCAAGCAGTACAGTATCTCCTGATCCTTTTCCAATCCAAACCGGATTCGGATCAGGCTGAAGCGATTCTGTTTTTGCAATTAAGCCAAATTTAATCGTTTGGGCGTAAATATCAAATTGTCCGTCCTTATAATCAATGCCAAATGCGGATATATAGCTCACATCCGCCAAATTAACTTCATCCCAGCAGCCTTGCAGCAGCAAGGACATAAACAAGATCCCTGTCAATGCAGCACACTTTCTAAGCTGCATTCTCCGCTTTTCAATCCATGCAGAGAGCATCATTTATCCCTCCTCGTACTCTTAAGCTTCCATGGCATTTGTATAAACGCTGGCAGCAGCTCTTTTAAGCGCATAGGTGCAACCGGGTATAAGTAAGAGCGTCCAAATGATTCTAACGTGCACAAATAGATAAGTACCGCAAAGGAGCCGACAAAAAAACCGAAAATGCCCAGCACAGATGAGCAGATAAGGACAAGGTAACGGATGATGCTTACCGAGCCGCTTAATGACTGATTCACGAGAGTAAAGGTTGATACTGCCGTTACCGCGGCCATTACGAGCATCGTTGGTGATGTCATGCCCGCACGGATTGCTGCATCTCCAACGATCAATCCGCCTACAACAGAAACGGTTTGGCCTACTGCCCTTGGCAGTCTTACACCGGCTTCCCTGAACAGCTCGAACATGGTCAGCATCAGAAACATTTCCATCGTTGCCGACAGCGGCAATCCGATTCGCGACATCGTAACGGTTGCTAGCAGCGTAAATGGAATCTGATCCGTGTTGAATGCTGACAGCGCTATCCAAAAACCTGGCAAACAAATAGCTAATACGAGTCCTACGAGCCTTAACAAACGTTCTAATGAAACATAATAAAAAGGTAAATGTGCGTCCTCTGGTGATTTGATGAGCAGCAATAAGTTTCCTGGAGCAATAAGTGCCGATGGCGACCCATGGAGCAATATTGCTACCTTGCCTTGCAGCAAGGATTGAACGACATAATCAGGCCGTCCTACAAATTCAACGAGTGGAAATAAAGATAAGCGGCGGTCGGATAAAAGCTCCTCCAGTTGACTTCCTCCTACTAAAGCCGGAATATCGATATTGTCCAGTCTCCTTCTAGCTTCTTTAACAAGCTTGGGATCGGCCTTGCCCTCCATATGAAGCAAAGCGACCTCCGTTAAGGACTCGGAGCCGATTTTTCGATACTCTACATGCATATCTGGTGTTTTCAGCCTCATGCGGACTAATGCAACATTCGTTGAAAGCTGTTCGACGAACCCGTCGCGCGGTCCTCGAATCGATACTTCAAGCACCGACTCCTCTGGTGTCCTTCCAGGCTGATTAGCGATGTCAAATTCAAACAATCCTTCGAATTTAGCAAAAGACAATATGACACTGCCTGCAAATAGGCGTGCAAATACGTTGCTGCCAAGATCCCCAGATTGAATTTGACTAAATAACATGCTGGGCTTATGTTTTTCACCTGTATCTGCGTCTGGCACCGTTCTTAATTGCTCCGCCCATTTCTCCAATAGCGGAAGCAGGCCGAGCTGTAATTGTTGATTGTCGATTAATCCATCGCAATAAAACAAAGTCACTTCCATTGGGCCTTCTACATCGAGCGTCAGCTTATATTCAATAACATCATGACAATCCTTCAACATGTGTTTTAACTGATCCAACGAAATCTCGTTGTGATCCATCTCACAAATATGCTCGTCATGAATCATGACTGCTCTGCCTCCTCGGAACCGATAATGGCTGTTCTTTTATGATCACCTTGTTTTTTTCTAAACATAGACACGATCCAAATCACGATCGTTAAGAACATAACGACAACGCCCGTGTACTGAAATGCAGCATGTAATGCGCTCCTTACCTGAAGCATATTTTTGATGCCAACGCCCGAAATGACCAAAATGATCACGCCAAGCACAGTAGGGGAAATCCATTTCTGTTTTAAACGGCGCAGCGGCCAAAACTCTGACAAAATGTGAATAGATAAAGCAAGTCGAATAAGTGCGCCTGACATCCACTGGAAAATAGCAAAAAAATCAACATGCTCGAAATATTTACCGATGGAGACCAATCTCCATTGCGAAAAGGCAGGGTAGCGCATCTTATCCGCTTCAACGGGTCCGAATTCTACAATCGCGCCCATAACCGGTCCAAGCGTCAGCAGCGATAAGAATAGAACAAGCACGATGAAATGCCATCTCTTAAATTTCCCCTGGATATGATGCTGGATAAATAGGAACCCAAACAACTCACATGAAGAAGTCAGCACATAATAAATGCCTTTCATGACCGGGCGCATCCCATTCTCGAGCATAGGCAGCAAATAGTGATAATCTTTGTGAGGCATGTTCGCAGACATGACAAAATCGCCTAACAATACAACGATTGGCAATAATATGCAGCTAACATAAGCTATTGTCCGCAGCCCTGAGACTGATGCAAACAAACATAGGCCTAAAAAGACAGTACAGACCACCATAGAAGGTGTATTGGGCAAATAGGTTGTCGCAGTCCACGAAGCTGTAATAATAAGCGATTCAAAAGCAATACTCAGCTGAACCAGCAGAAAAATACTAATTATCATCCAAGCCAAAAACCGCGGCATAAGTTGTATGAGCCATTGATCAAACGGCGTTCCATCCATACGCTTCAATATTCCATAAATAGGAAATGTAATCCATGGAAGGGCAATAACAAGTCCAAAAATAACAGAAATCCATGCATCGCGCTTAGCAGCATCAAGCAGCAGCGGCACAACCAGAACGTGATTTACAAGTCCAACTGACAAAACCATCATTAACATAGAGGGTAAAATTCCAAATGGTTTCACTTTCATAATCTTGTCACTTCCTTCCAAAGATAATGTTTCCAGATCTATGTATCTAAATGCATCCTGTCAATCTTTTATTTAAAGGGATCAAAAAAAACTATGCTTAAGCCGTTTACTGGCTAAAAGCATAGTCTTCTTTCCTACGGAATATGAACCGTCTTCACATGATCAAAATGTAAAAAAACGGGGTTTCCACTTACAGTCGCAAGCTCAATCATACTTTGATCGACATTTTTCAGAACGCCGATTTTATTTGAATTCTCGCCGAGATCAAGCACGACGAATTCGCCGATTAATTTACGAAGCTGTTGATCAAAAGTTCTTGCAAGGGTTAGCGGGGATGGCTTTAGAGGGAATTGTTCCGGTGTTAACGTGTATGGTGTTACGTTAGGACTGTACGGAATTAAATATTTCATATGGTGAAGAGAGATGATCACCGTATGATAAACAGGAGAATAGAAGACAAAAAAATCATTCATAACGGTGGTCAAATAACCATGAATAGACTGATTGCCTGTAATATAAATTTCAGAGAACATACCTTTCGCGTTCATTAATATTTTTCGGTACGAGACGGGTTCATTATAAGGCTCGAAAGGCATTTCCGGTACTTCATATATTTCTTCTGCTTCTTCTTTATGAGTTGAAAGACGAAGCTGCTGCAGATGAATAAGCGGGATATACAAAAATTGTGTTCCATTATGCAGCACTAATATATCCTGACCAAACTCGATCAATTTACCTCGTATAGGCGCTACTTTCCCTGAAATCTCCAATTCGACCTGCTTATCCAACAGCGGATGACGGTTTTTCATGCAATTAACCTCCTTTCATCCGGATAGATCGCTTAATCGGGCAAAAGCTCTACCTTTTGCCCGACAGGCCATTATGATTTTTTTACTGAACTGCGAGTTGTTTTTACGGCAGCCGCATTTGCATTACTTTTTCCACCGCTGCGATTGCCTTGTGTTTTGTTTTTATTGTTGTTTTTGCTGTCGCTTTTGTTTTCGTTTTTGCTGTTGCTTTTGTTTTCGTTTTTGCTGTTGCTATTGGCGTTGCTGTTTTTATTTTCGTTTTTGTTATTGTTGTTTCCGCCAGAACGGTTGCTCGCAGCTTTAATCGATTTGATGTGGTAGTTCTGGATTTGCATAGCTTCTTTACCGGAAACGAGCAGAATTGAGTTGTTTCCTGCTTGAGCAATGAAACCTTCAACCTTCTCAGGTCCGCCAGAATTAAGCTGTACGAAGGTTTGATTCAGGGCACGGATAACGCCATTAAAATTGCTAGCATTAATAACCGCTGTGCTGCCACTGCCGCTTCTATTGCCTTTGCTGCCGCTGCTTGTATTGCCAGCTCCTGCCTCCGTAACACTTTTAACATGGCTTGTCGCAACATATACGACACCTTCACTTGTGACTAAAACGAGATAGTCGCTTTTTACAGAGTGAAGCTTGCCTTGGAGTGATTCCGGTCCGCCGCGATTAATTTTTGCATTTTTGCCTACCATCGTTTGTAAAAAATTATGATCCTTGTTTCCACTCTGGCTGCTTTTGTGGCTATTGTTATTACTAGCAACCGATTGACCAGCTGAATAACCATTGTTGTACCATAGACTCATAAAAAAATCCCTCCGATAATTTCATTGTTTGTTGTTCAAAGCCTGTCTTCAAATACGCCCTTACGACCTATTCACTTCCCATTCATTACTCTGCTGCTTTGCATCCTCCTTCTCTCATTCACTCCATCTATCATGAGATACGAAATGTAATATATTAATATGTATACCGTATGGAAGTGGTACTAGATTGCTATCTATTTATGAGAGATTGAGCAATTCCCCTATAAATAATAGAGTAGTATAATTATAGATTTTGAACTCTACTGGTTCAGATATGGAAGCTTTCCATTGTGATCATTAGGATTGAAAACATTCATGACCAAATAATCGTGACCATCTGGGCATTAGCTGAATAGAGTATTAAGATCAAAACGCCTATCGTGCAACGGTAGGCTTTATCTTTTGCTTTTAGGAGATGGTTAGATGGTTGCTGAAGTCTTGCCGACACGTTCCATACGGATGAATGCTTCTGATTTCCAAGAGATACAAAGCGATGCTTGGGGGCGTTCCTTCAAACCGGCACAACTCGAGATGGAGGGACAAACCTATACTGCAGAGTTTGGCCTGCGGGGAGGACATACACGTAATTATTCCAAAAAATCTTATGAAGTTCGGCTTGAAAATGGCAAAACATTTCATTGGAATGCGGAATATGACGATCCATCCATGATGCGAAACGCACTTTCCTTTTACTTTTTCAATAAAATTGGTGTGCCATCCCCTCAAACCAACCACTTCTGGCTCATAATAAATGACGTGCCTCGAGGTGTTTATTTGGAAATCGAAGCGGTAGATCAACTTTTTTTCGAAAAAAGGGGCATTGGCTGCCGTTCTCTTCTCTATGCAGTCAATGACAGTGCCGACTTCAGCTTAACGGACCCTGTCTCTAAAGGTACGAAAGCTTCGTTATTTAATGGTTATGAATTGAAGCTGGGAAAGACGGGGACAAAAAAGAGGCTCGTATCGTTCGTTCGAAATATCAATCGTTTGTCTGGCAGTAAACTGAATGAGCATAATGCCAAACGCCTTGATGTATCACAATATTTATTATGGCTTGCCGGAGCTGTATTGACTGGAAATTACGATGGATTTGATCAAAACTATGCAATTTATGAGCATAGCAAAAGTGGGAAATATCGAATCATTCCATGGGATTACGAGGGAACCTGGGGAAGAAACTGTTACGGAAAGCCTTGCGGCAGTGATCTCGTCCGTCTTCAGGGCTACAATACGCTGACAGAGAAGCTATTTACTTTCCCGTCGTGCAGAAGAAAATATAGAGCGATTTTAAAGAAACTGCTGTTATCCGCATTTACTTCCGAGAAGCTGGAACCCGTCATTTCGCAGATGCATGCACAATTATCTCCGGCTATTCGCAGCGATTATACGCGAAAGGCGAGCTATGACACCTTTTTAGCAGAACCAGCCTTTATTTATAACTACATTGATGAAAGACGCAATATATTGCAGCAATCATTACGGGAATGGTTATAAACCACTCCCGTATGCTGATCAAAAAATATCCATGCTCATATACCGCTCTCCGGTATCTGGAGCAATGCACAGCACTCGCTTCCCAGCACCAAGACGTTTTGCAATTTGCATCGCTGCCCATACCGAAGCGCCTGAGGAAGGGCCTAGCAGCAAACCCTCTTGCGTCGCTAACGCTCTCATTGTCGTTAGAGCATGCTCATCTGAAACTTGAATGATTTCATCATAAATCGATGTATTAAGAATAGCGGGCACGAAACCAGGACTAGTACCGACAAGCTTATGCGGGCCTGGCTTTCCTCCTGACAACACCGGTGACCCTTGCGGCTCTACTACCGCTACATACAAATGAGGGAGCACTTCCTTTAGAGCTTCGCCTGTTCCTGTAATCGTGCCGCCTGTTCCTGCGGTAGCAACGAAAGCGTCTAGCTTGCCATCTGTCTGCTCGATAATTTCTATCGCAGTCGTCATTCGGTGAATCTGCGGATTTGCATGATTCTCGAATTGATTCGGTATGTAGCTGCCCGGGCGCTCAGCCCGAAGCTCCTCCGCTTTTCGAATGGCTCCCGGCATGCGTTCAGCAGCAGGTGTAAGCACAACTTCCGCTCCGTATGCCTGCAGCAGTTTAATCCGCTCAGCAGTCATGTTGTCCGGCATAACTAATATTATGTTGTAGCCTCTAGCTGCTGCGTTCATGGCTAGGCCTATGCCTGTATTGCCGCTAGTTGGTTCAATAATGGTATCACCAGGCTTAATCAAACCGCGCTTCTCGGCATCATTAATAAGAGAGAAGGCTGCGCGATCCTTTACGCTGCCGCTTGGGTTAAAGCGTTCCAGCTTAACGCATACTTCGGCGCTGCCTTCTTCTGGAAGACGGTTTAGCCTTACGACAGGCGTATTCCCAATTAATTGCGTAATGTCTGCAACTACTTTCGGCATTCCTTCACTTCCTTTCTATTTAGGTTTGTGCTTGCTGTTCTGTAAGAAACGGCTTCATGAACCACCAACCAGCAATCGGCACGATGCCAACCGCAAACAAGAGCCAAGTAATGGCGACAGCAGAATGATTCAGCGGCAAAACGATTAAATATGACGATAAGCCGATAATCCTGCCTAAAACCAATCCCGCTTCACGAAGGACGATAAATTCCTCTCGTTCCCGCGCACTTTCCTCGGACTGGCCAATGAGGTCAAAAACTCTTGAAGTCATAGGAATAATATAAAGCGGCATAAACAGTGATGTTCCGATTCCGAACATAAGCAGTGTAGCATAAGAGACCTTCCAGAACAGCGGCAATATAGCGATTCCAATCATGATAACGCCTATGAGCATCGCCCATTTGCGATTGTTTTTTTTGAGCATTTTGCCAACAATCCAGAAGCTGATTAAGGCAACTAAGGATGTAATGAGTGAATACGTTCCTAGCTTGCTTTCGTTTTGCGTAGCTACGTATACCGTAAGGCCAACAAGAAACATAAATACGCCTTCTCGCACGCCCTGCGCTGCAATAGCTGGAAACATGCGACGCCACGGATTTCCTTTTTGCATCAACTGCTGGAAACCATGCTTCCAATTATAGCGGCCTTGACCATGGCGTTTTTTAAGCCAAAAACTGAGCACTACACTTATAGAAAATATGATTAATGAAAGGGTGAAAATAAGCCTATATCCCTTTTCTCCTTGCATCGAAGTGATAAGCAAGCCTGATACCCACGGCGCCACGATACCTGCCGCAGAACCAAGCAGCCCCGACCAGCCATTGAAACGATCCCGATTATCTGGATCTGTCACTTCGAAATAAACTACATTAAATGCGACCCAAAAAAAACCGAGTGCCATCCCATTTAAAAGGCCAAGCGGCAAATAATATACCTTCGCTTGTGTACCCAGCAGCAGTACTGAACAATAAAACACGCCTGACAAAATAATGCCTATGCGCAAACTATTCATTTTGTTATGCTCTTTTACCCATTTCCCAACAACCCAAAAGGTTAATCCACTCATTACATATTGACCCATAGTGAACCAACCGATCAACATATAAGATTGGCTTGCTTTCCATAAGTATACGGGAACAAACGTCCCGGACAGCGCGTTCGCAATACCGTAAAGCGCCTGCACAATAAGTAAAAGGGCTGCTTGTCCATTTAAGGTTTTTGCCAAAACGATTCCTCCTGCCGCAGGCCAGTTCATGCATTCACATGCCTAGCCCTTTACGTATCAGAATTACGTTTTGTAAGATTCCCTTATTGGATGCAGCCCATGCCCGTCCATTATTGCCAGTTGTCTGTTATTCTTCCGGTGTTAGACGATTGATCATTTGCTCGCGGTCGCCTGAACTCAGCAAGGACGAGGTTTGATAGCAAACGGGACAAACGTACAAGGTCAATTGAAAAGGAGTTTCGAGCACCGCTTTTCCTAAAGATGGAGCGATTCTCGACTCGAATTGCTGCCCGTCAATTGTCTGTACGCCTGCTTCGATCATATACGCCCGACATGCCGGGCATTCAGGTACTTCATCCTGATCATCAAGCACACGCTGAACCGTTTCTTCCACAGCAAATCGTGCACTGTCAGCATTGCGGAAACCATCACCCTGAGCTAGCCAACGTTTATGGTTCGGATCATCGGAATCGTCTTCTTCCGCTTCTTCCTCCAGTTCATCGTCTGACCAATCGTCTTCAGGATCCTCGCCATTTTGCTTCGCTGCTCTGCGAGCATCATTGATTTTTAGCGCCTGAACTGCTTTTTCATGCTCATCAGCTTCCACTTCATCCTCATCATAACCAAGCTCTATCGTACGATATGCGCTTAATTCATTGTCGCAATGCGGACAATGCGATTCTGGCCCAATCTCCTCATCCCATACAATTTCCGTTAAACACCAAGGACATATCAAATGCTCATCCATACTCATAACTTCCCCTCTAATGATTCATTAAATATACGATACCGAAAACAAAAAACAAAACAGCGACAACCGCTAGTATTCTCCATAAATATTTCATATGGCTTCACCCCGTTTATATAATGACAGTTGCACCAATCACGTAAGATAAAGATACAGAAATGATCATTGCAATAAGCCCTACCGCACGGTTATCTCGAGCGATTTCGTCATCGAYTCGAAAAACAGGCGTTAGAAATTCGAATAAAAAATAAGCTGCCATAAGTATGACGAAACCGAACGCACCCCAGATAAGGCTTTGATACACCGAATCGTTGGACTCGATGGAAAACCTGAAAATATTACAAATACCGAATATTTTACCGCTTGTCGCCATAGCAACAGCRACGTTTCCCTTTTTTATCTCCGTCCAGCATTTATATTTGGTTACGAGCTCAAAGCACGATAAAAAAACGATGAGAGACAGCACCGCAACCGATACATAAACAAGTGAAGCAGCATACGGATTGCTCAGCAACTGATCGACTTCATTACTCATTTACAAGACCCCTCCATCATCTGCCGTATTCGATTCGCAATGGCTAGGAGCTATTTAAGCTCCACAACCGTCACGCCAACGCCGCCCTCGCCATAATTGCCGAGTCGAAAGCTCTTCGCATGGCTGTGTCTACGCAAATATTGCTGTATTCCTGTACGAAGCACGCCAGTGCCTTTACCATGAATAATAGCAACCTGAGCTAAGCCTGATAAAAAGGCCTCATCAAGAAAACGGTCAACCTCAAGGATTGCTTCTTCCAGATTTTCTCCGCGAAGATCGAGCTCCATCTTAATATTTTCTTCTCTGGTGCGCTGCAAGCTGGCTGCTTGCTTCGGCTGTTGTGTCTTACTAGCGGTAGCTCCAGAGCTTCGCAGCTCCAAATCATCCAGCGCAACCTTCATCTTCATAATGCCCAGCTGCACTGTAGCATCGGAACCATGAATTTCCACAACCGTGCCCTTCTGATTTAAGCTGTATACGGTTACTTCGTCGCCAGCTTCAATCTTAACCTGCTTCGTTGCTGTCTTGGAAGCACCCCGCTTCGATTTCTGAAGCTTGGGAGCCGCTTCATCCAGCTTGCGGCGTGCCTCAATGAGCTTATGCTCCTTGACGGAGGCACCCTCCTCCATTGCAAGCTTCCGCAAATCCGCAATAATTTGTTCTGCCTCGCGTTTGGCTTTGAGGACAGCCTCGCGAGCCTCATCTTGCGCCTTCTGCATCAGCTTTTCTTTCTGCTCTTCAAAGCGCAAACTCTCTGCCTCATGGCGCGCGCGCAGCGTCTCCATCTCACGGCGGAGCGACTCTGCCGTTTGACGTTCCGTTTCAGCGCCTAACCGGTTCTCTTCAAGGGAGGCGATCATATTTTCAACCCGTTGATCCTCTTCGCTTACTTCTCCTCTTGCATGCTCAATAATCGAGCGGGCAAGCCCTAAACGCTCAGCGATAGCAAATGCATTGCTTCGGCCTGGAACACCCACAAGCAGACGGTACGTAGGGCTTAACGTAGCAACATCAAACTCCATGCTGGCGTTAATAACACCCTTGCGATTGTAAGCATAAGCTTTCAGCTCGCTGTAATGCGTAGTCGCTACAATACGGCTTTCCATTGCATGAACATGCTCCAATATGGCAATCGCAAGCGCCGAGCCTTCAGCTGGATCTGTTCCTGCACCAAGCTCATCAAGCAGCACTAAGCTCTTAGATGTCATGGAGCCTAAAATGCGAATGATGTTTTTGAGATGGCTGGAAAACGTACTGAGGCTTTGCTCAATGCTTTGCTCATCACCGATATCGGCATAGATAGCATCAAATACACAAAGCTGGCTGCCATCCTCAGCAGGTACAAACAATCCTGACATGGCCATAAGGCTAAGCAGTCCGATGGTTTTTAAGGAAACCGTTTTACCGCCTGTATTCGGTCCCGTTACAATGATAGAAGTGTATTGATTGCCAAGCTCCACATCGAGTGGAACTACCTGCTCTGGAGCAATTAGCGGATGGCGTCCACGTTTTATTTTCAGAAAACCTCGGTCATTCATCCGCGGCTGTGTAGCCTTCATGAGATGAGCAAGCCGAGCCTTTGCAAAAGCAAAATCGATTTGGCCAAGCAAATCCAAGTTATAAATAAGATCTTCTACATAATCGGATGCCAAAGCAGTTAGCTTCTGCAAAATTTTCTCAATTTCCCGCAGCTCGCCTGCCTTCAGCTCTCGAAGCTTGTTGTTCATCGCAACTATGGCTTCCGGCTCGATAAACAATGTTGCGCCAGAACCAGACTGATCGTGCACGATTCCGCCAAAGTGAGAACGGTATTCCTGTTTCACTGGAATAACATATCTATCGTTGCGAAGTGTTACGATGGCGTCCTGCAGCATTTTTTGAACGGACGAGGAACGGACCATTTGATCCATTTTCTCACGAATTCGTGATTCGCCATTTCTAAGCTCGCGCCGGATAGATGCCAGTTCAGCACTAGCGCTGTCCATCACTTCCGCTTGGTCATCGATGCAATCAAAAATCGCATCCTCAAGCGACTTATGCTCACTTATTTGATCTGCAATATGGTGCAGCATTGGAATGGGATTATCTTCATGCAAGACGCTGATATGCCGTTTTACACGTCTACCGCCCCGTGCAGTATTCGCAATATCCAGAAGCTCAGCCGGATTAAGGGTACCGCCTATACGGGCACGGTGAAGCGGCGCTGAGATGTCCACAATTCCACCAAATGGCGCACTGCCTTTAAGACGATCAGCTGTGTAGGCCTCGTCGGTAATTTGCAAAATCTGCTTTACCGATTCCAGATCCGAAACCGGCTGCAGCGACTCGGCAATGGTTTTCCCAAGCGATGTTGCTGCATGCTGAGACAATCTATGTATGATTTTAGGATATTCAAGTGTCTTCAAAATTTTAGTGTCCAACAATTAACACTCCTCTCGCCTTCCTATTATAGCCGAATCACGACTTTGATGCACGAACTGAACCGTTGTTTCATACATAAATGATGCTCAATTGGTCACAATATAAACGAACGAGCCGTCTAACGACGCAACTTTAGCAATACTGTACGGAAGGAAATAACAAAGAACTGCGAACGTGGGCGACTATAAGCTACACAAGTATCAAAACAGCTCCAGTTATGTTTTCCATTTGTAGAACTTAAGGAGGGTTATAAAATGTCTTTTTTGGGACATGTCGTCCGGTTTATCGTAGCCGCGCTGGTATTAATGCTTGTTGGGTTTATCGTTCCACAATTTAGTGTAGGCGGATTTTGGAGCGCCTTTTTCTTAGCGCTTGTCATTGCTGCACTAGGCTGGGTAATTGAAGGCATATTCGGCAAGCGGGTTACACCCTTTGGCCGAGGAATCGTCGGCTTCATCGCAAGCGCAGCTGTTATCTGGATTGCTCAGTTTATCGTAGGCGGCGTAACTGTAACCTTGCTCGGCGCTATCTTAGCTGCTCTTGTTATCGGGATCATCGACCTGTTCATTCCGGTCAGCACTCCCTATGAAGCAGGCAGACGCGATCGCGATTAATGCAGGCTTTATGTGAGACCAGCCCTTGATTGCCTTAATGGCGGTCAAGGGCTGATTGCTGCGTTCTGCCAAATTTTCGCGTTTTCCCTAATCATTTCACAAGAAATTCATGAGTTTGTCATCACACCGTCACTGCAATTGAAAGCTGGTTAAGGTACAATAGATACAATCCAAAACTTACCTATTACATTGGATAATCGAAAGGGGACGCTTTACGAATGAAAAAATGGTTATTATTTGCAAGCGCAATGTGTTTAGTCGTTGTCATTGCTGCATGCGGCACAAACACAGCCAAACCCGAAAATAAAGAAACAAATACAACAGTAGCAGATAGCGGAGCATCTTCATCTGACCTTGTCGTGACAGCAGCTAACTGGAAATTTGACAAGAAGGAATATAAAATCAAAGCCGGCGAGACGGTTAATCTCAAGCTTGATTCGGTTGACGGCATCCATGGCGTTCAGATTCAAAAAACCGACTACAAACTTTCAAATGGCGACACGATCGCTGTAAACATTAGTGAGCCGGGAAGTTATCAAATGATTTGTTCCGTTCCATGCGGAGCAGGGCATAGAGAAATGAAAGCTGTTTTGGTTGTAGAATAAACGATTCTGAAAATATATAAAACTTAAAAACAGCCGAGCCGGATGGAATGAATCTGCTCTGCTGTTTTTTTGTTGTTTCCTGTTCTATTTTACTCTGAGATAAGAGGTTAAAGCAGGAGAAACTTCCGTTATATTTATTTTTTACCTACGCAGTGAGCATTTTGGGGATCATATCATTTTTTTGCACTATTCACGCAGCCAAACTACATATATTTTTCTTTTATCGCATATATCATTTTTATTTAACAATCGAGTAAGAAAGTTTGATGACCTTCCTCTTTCCCCTCCTTGTCCCCTCTGATAAAATATTAACAATATGCAAAGCGAAAGGAGAAATGGTGATGGGAATTTTACAAAATCGAGTCGCCATTGTTAGTGGAGCTGGTACGGGGCTTGGACGTGCAGCTTCAATCTCGTTTGCAGCAGAAGGCGCAGATGTTGTGCTGCTTGGGAGAAGACTTGCGAAGCTTGAGGAAACAGCTTCGATCGTAAAGGCAAAGACGGGAAAAGATGCAGTAGTGCTGCAGACAGATGTATCCGATGAGCAGCAAGTCCAAGACACCATTTCAGCAGTCGTCCAGCAATTTGGGCATATCGATATTATTTTGAACAATGCTGCTGTTCTTGAATCAGGCAGCGTGCTCGAACTAACCTCGGAAGAATGGCAAAATCAAATTGCGATCAATCTGACAGGACCATTTCTACTGACTAAGGCTGTTTTACCAACTATGCGCAGAGCAAAATATGGACGAATTATTAATATTACCTCCGGCCTGTCATGGAACGGCGCAGGCGGCTATGCAGCATATAGCGCAGCCAAGGCAGGACTAGAGTCGTTGACACGCACCTTAGCCGATGAGGAGTATGAGCATGGCATTCTTGCAAACCTCTATAATCCCGGCATGCTTCGTACAGAAATGCACGCGACCGGCAAAGATCCTGCAATCGTTACACCGGACTTGATTCGTCTAGCTAGCTTGTCCGCCGGCGGTCCAACTGGCACAATCGTATCTTATGGTTAATCTCTAAAAAGAAACCGCAGAAACAAACGTCGGCAATAGCCTTTGTTTGTTTCTGCGGTTTCTTGGTTCTAGGCGCTTGATCAGCTGTGCTCGATGAGCTCGATCCATTCGTTGTATTCGGTTTGCAGCTTCGAATATTCATTTTTCAGCTTATGATGCTGCTCCTGCAGATCAGCGTGATCCTCAGCTAGCCTCTCTGCAGAACGAGCTGCTTCATCGCGTTCATAGACAAGTGACTCAAGTGCGCTTGCCGCCTCATCACGCTCACTAGCTAATCGCGCAGCCTGACGAGCTGCTTCATCTCTTTCTGCTGCAAGCTTAGACGTATGCTCGCTCAGCTCTTCCTTCAAATCGGATGCTGCAGCTGCTTCCTGCATTGCTCGCTCCAGCCGCTCTCTCAGCTCCTCTTCCGCTGATTCGCGCGATTTCTTCTCAAGCTCATACTGCTTCACCTCAGCAGCCACCTGTTCCGCATATTGCTGCTGTGCCTGCAATCGCTCACTGAGCTCACGTTCACGGGCAGAAGCTGCTTCTAGCTGCTGAGCTGCAATACGCTCTCGAGCTGCTGTCCATTCCAACTGCTCCGTTAGCTCTTGTTCTCTAATTTGCAGTTTCTCCAGCTCAGCCTTATAAACCTGTTCTCCGTTTGCCGCAGAAGCCGCTATTTGCTCAATTTTGTCCAGCTGCGCTTGCAGCTTCTGGGTGGCAGTCTCGTAATCGTGCTGCTGAAGCAGCAGCAGCTCCTCTTGATCCGCAGAAAGCTGCTTCAATTGCTCGTCATGCTCTGCTGCCAGTTGCTGCAAGCGAGCTTCCCGTTCATTCACTAGCTGCTTGCGAACCTCATCCTGCTTGGCAGCAAGCTCATTATATCGCTCTTCATACTGGTCAACGAGCTGCTCCGCAATAGCGGCTTGCTCGATAGCCGCTGCTTTGGACTTGGCTTCAAAATCATTTGTCAGCTGCTTCTGAGCATCTTCAAATTGAATCGCTTGCTCAAGCAGCTTCTCTTCGTATTTCTGAACGAGTTCATTCTGCCTAGCTTCATACTCGGCTGCCTTTTGCTTTGCCTGCTCATTATAATCATGAGCCAGCTGCTTATTTTGCTCCTCGTACTGCACAGCCTGCTCTAGCAGCTGTTCTTCATGAAGCGAAGCCATTGTTCTAGTATTTGCTTCATGCTCAGCTGCTTTTTGCTTGCTCCGCTCCTCATATTCAAGGACAAGCTGTTTGCTTTGCTCCTCATATAGCAGAGCCTGCTCTAGAAGCTGCTCTTCATGTTGATCTGCTTGCTGCTGCAGCTTCTCTTCATATTGTCTAGCAAGCTTCTTATTCAGTTCGTCATGGCTTGCTGCGAGCTCCTTGTACCTGGCATCCTTCTCTTCTGCCAACTGCTCATAGCGTTCATTGCTTTCTGCGGTCATTTGCTTAAACAGCTCGTCATTGTCGGCTTCGACAATTCGCAGCTGCCCTTCATGCTCCTCGCGCAGCGTCCTAGCAAGCTCACGCTTCTCATCCTCAAGCTTTTGCAGTTTCTGCTCATGCTCTTCTTCCAGCAATTCCTTCTGATTTTCAAGCTCAATCCGAAGAAGGTTGTTATGCTCTTCTATCTGCTTCTGACTCATCAATTCATGCTCTTCAAGCTCAAGCTGCAGCTTTAATAACTCCTCTTCAAGCTCAAGCTGCTTCTGTTCCTGCTGCTGTTCACGTTCCGCTGCTTCTTTCAATCTTGTTTGCAAATCTGTTGCCCGCTTATCCGCAGCGGAAACATGACTGCGTTCATGAGCAAGCTTTTGTTCCAGCTCTTGGATTTGTGCTAAGGACTGAGTGCTCTGCTCCTGCAGCTCCTGTATCTTGCTGCGTGTTTCATTCAGCTCGCTTTGCAGCAGCTCCCATTCATTTTCTTTTTCACGGAGCTCCTGTTCCAGCTGCGCATAGGATGTGCGGAAGGATTCTTCCTGCTCCATTGCCTGAACGAGCTGCTCATCTGCTGAATTTATACGATTTTCAAATAATTCCTTGTCCTTCTTCCAGCCTTCTTGAAGCTCAGCAATCTGGGTTTGCAGCTTGCCTCGCTCCTCCAGCCAGCCGTTTCTACGCCGCTCAAGATCAGCACGAAAAGCTTGTTCCGCTTTAACAGCTTCTGCCTTCCAAGCCTGCTCACGCTCTTCACTCTGGCGGGCAATTTCTAGCTGCGAGGTTTCTGCATGAGCTAACCAGCTGAGTTCTCGCTCATCCCATTTACTCTGCCAGCTTCCTTCAAGCTCCGACAGCTGAGCCTCTTTCTCTGCCTTTAATGCTGTAAGCAGTGCTTCTTGCTCCGAGGCTAAAGCATTCAATTGCGCTTCTTTTTCTTGTCTAAGTGCAGCCAGTTCATCTGCCTTCACTTGTTCAAGCTCCAATCGCAGTTCTTCCTTCTCCAGCTCCAATTCAAGCTGCTGATTGTCCTTGGACAATTGCAATTCAGCCAGCTCTGCTTCCTTTTCTTTTCTCAGCATGGCAAACTCTGCTTGCTCTGCTTCTTTCTGACTTGCAAGCTCTGCCAGCTCTAATTCCTTCTGACTTGCAAGCTCTGCAAGTTCTGTTTCCTTCTTACTCGCAAGCTCTGCAAGTTCTGTTTCCTTCTTACTCGCAAGCTCTGCAAGTTCTGAAGCCTTCTTGCTGCTGAGCTCCTCTATTTTCGTTTCCATTAATCGCTTTAACTCATTCAGCTCCGAATCCTTACGAGCTTGGAGCTGTGCAAATTGCTCATCCTTTTTCGCTCTGAGCGCAGTAATCCGTTCCACATTTTCTTGTGTAAGACGGATGATCGTCTCCTCCTGCACCTTCATTGCCTCGGCTGCTGCCGCTTGCTGAGCTGAAGCTTGCTCTGCGGCAAGCGCCAGCATTTCGTTCAGCTCTGCTTCTGCCGCCGCTTTAGCCTTTTGCAATTGCTCGCTCGCCATACGCTTCGTCTCAGCAAGCTCAGCTTTAAGCGAGACCGCTTGCTCGCTCATTTGCTCCAGCTCTCTTATCAGGAGATTAAGCTTCGCTTCTTCCTCCAGAAGTCTTGTATTGTCGCGGCGCAATCGAAATACTTCCTCTGTTATTTGCACAGCAGAGAGGACAGCCAACTTCGGCATATCAAGACGCGGATACCCTTTCGCCAGCTTCTTCATGCTCTCGTCAATCGCCGCTGCAACCCTTTTCATATATTCTACGTTGGTATGGCCCTTTAACTTATATTGAATTCCATATATATCAACCGTAACTACCGTTTGTTCAGCATCCATTAAGGCGAATCCTCCTAATATACAAGTAGAGCTAGCTTAAACAGCTGACATCATCCTTCAGGGGCGTACGTTGTTTACGTTCTCAACCGTTGCCGTCCAGAGAGGAACTGCTTTCGTTTCTCTAGCAAATATAAATACATGACCGTTATGAAAAAACCAATCATTCCTTATATTTACAAGGAAAAAAGCCGCATCAATAGCTCACTAGGAACTATTTCGATGCGGCTTTGAAGGTTTCCTGCCTACTTGCGTAATTCTGCTGCAAAAGATTGTTCTAATTGTAAAACAACCTTGCCATGCAGCTCTGTTACCTCTTCATCCGTCAATGTACGCTCACCATGACGGTAAACAAGCGATATGGCCACGCTCTTCTTGCCAGCTCCCAGCTTCTCTCCTGTATATACGTCAAAGACGCGTACAGACTCAAGCAGCTCGCTTGCAATGTCCCATGCCACGCCAGTTAGCTTGGCAGCAGCAACCTCTTGATCCACGACTACTGCAATATCACGCTGCATAGCCGGGTAGCGAGGCAATACTTTATATTCGATTGCCGCATCTGCTTGCTCATAGATGAGGTCAAGTCCAATTTCCAGCACGTACGTATCAGCTAGATCCTCCTCAAGTTGAAGAGCAGGGTGCAATTGGCCAACATAACCAATTACTTCATTGCCTTTAGGCGTGTGAAGAAGAACGGCAGCCGTTCTGCCTGGATGGAAATGCTCAGGCTGAGCCGCTTCGAATGATACGCTGGCTGTTAAGCCAAGTACGGCAAATACCGTTTCCAAAATGCCCTTCGCATCATAGAAATCAACTTGAGCCGCTTTTGTATTCCACTCCGCTTCTGAACGATTGCCAGTCAGAAGAGCTGCAAAACGATGCTTCTCATGAGGCAGGCGAGTCAATTGCTCTTCATCGGTATGGAATACGCTGCCGATCTCAAAGATCGCTGCGGATTCATTTTTGCGATTGCGGTTATAAGCCGCAGTCTCCAGAAGCTGTGCGATAAGCGTCGTACGAAGTACACTGCGATCCTCGCTCATAGGCATGGCTAGGCGAATTGGATTCGTATGCTCTGCTAGTGCAGGGAATAACTTCGTCCGCTCAGGTCCCGTGAAGGAATAGCTGACAACCTCATGCAAACCTGCATCTGACAGACGCTTGCGCAGCTCGCGGCGAATAGCTTGCGGCTTCGTTAGCGAACCTGGCACAACATCGCCATGAATGAGCGTAGTAGGAATTTCATCATAGCCGTGCAAACGAGCTACTTCTTCGATTAGATCTACTGCACGCGTAATGTCACCGCGGCGTGTAGGAACATTTACAGTAAATACATTGTCGCCTGACAGCTCATATTCAAAGTGCAAACGGCCAAATATCGTCTGAACTTCAAGTCTGGACAGCTCCGTACCCAGATAGCCATTAATTTTATCCAATGAAACGGACACTTTGGCTGGTTTCACTTCACCTGCATGCACTTCTACAATACCTTCGGCAACTAAACCTTCAGCAAGCTCTGCGATAAGGGAAGCTGCACGATCGAGCGCAGGAATAACTCTCGCCGGATCTACTTCTTTCTCAAAGCGAATGCTTGATTCCGAGCGAAGTCCTAGTTGACGTGACGTTTTGCGCACGGTGCCGCCATCAAATTTTGCTGATTCTAGCAAAATGTTGACCGTCTCGCCTGTAACTTCGGTGCTTGCTCCACCCATTACGCCTGCAAGGGCAATTGGCTGCTCGCCATCAGTAATAACGAGCATATGCGGCTCTAGCTTGCGCTCTTGATCATCCAAGGTAACAAGCATTTCTCCTGCTTTTGCAAGGCGAACATCAATGCGGCCGCCAGGCAAACGATCTGCATCAAAAGCATGAAGCGGTTGGCCGTATTCAAGCATAACGAAGTTTGTAACGTCAACAACGTTGTTGATTGGACGAACGCCGGCAGCGATCAATCGGTTTTGCAGCCACAATGGGGACTCACCAATTTTTACGCCTTTAATATAACGAGCCGAATAATGCGAGCAATGCTCAGGTGCACTAATGCTGACCGCTGCAAGGCTATCCGCACGTACGGTTGTATGATTAATAACAGCCTTTGGCAGACGAACTTCACGGCCAGTTAAAGCACCAATCTCATATGCAACGCCAATCATGCTGAGGCAGTCTGAACGGTTTGGCGTCAAATCAAGCTCGAGCACCTCATCGTTAATGCCAAGCACATCGCCAATTGGCGCACCGATCTTCGTTGTAGCTGGAAGAACAAGAATGCCTTCCTGCTGTTCTTTTGGCAGAAGCTTTTCGTTCAAGCCAAGCTCCTTCGCCGAGCAAATCATTCCTTGGGATTCAACGCCGCGAAGCTTTGTACGCTTAATTTTGAAATCGCCAGGCAATACAGCACCGATTACAGCAACCGGGACAAGCTGGCCTGCATCGACATTTTTGGCTCCGCAAACGATTTGCAGCTCTTCGCCAGTGCCAACGTCAACCTTACACACGTTCAGCTTATCCGCATCCGGGTGCTTTTCCTTCGATTTCACATAACCAACTACGACGCCGGTCACGCCTTTATTGCGGGATTCCACAACGTCGATTTCAATGCCGCCGCGCGTCATTTTCTCCGCAAGCTCCTGTCCTGTGAAGCCGGACAAATCGATATATTCATTTAACCATTTATAGGATACATTCATCTCTTTTCTTCCCTTCTCTCATTGCTACATTCTTGCGAATTGGCTTAAGAACCTCAGATCGTTCGTATAGAAATGACGAATATCGTCAATGCCGTATTTCAACAACGCGATACGCTCAACGCCCATGCCGAATGCAAAGCCGCTGACCTCTTCCGGATCGTAGCCGCCCATTTCAAGAACGCGTGGATGCACCATGCCGCAGCCAAGAATTTCAAGCCAGCCCGTATGCTTGCACATGCGGCAGCCTTTGCCGCCACACTGAACGCAAGTAACGTCAACCTCAGCACTTGGCTCCGTGAATGGGAAGAAGCTTGGACGAAGTCTAATTTGCGCTTGTGAGCCGAACATTTGCTGAACGAAATGCAGCAATGCTCCTTTCAAATCGCTCATCCGAATATTTTTGCCGATGACAAGACCTTCGATTTGATTGAACTGGAATGAATGTGTCGCATCGTCATCGTCGCGGCGGTAAACTTTACCTGGACAAATAACCTTAACAGGCGTTTGGCCCTTCATTGCTTTCATTGTACGAACCTGAACCGGGGAAGTCTGCGTACGCATCAAGATATCATCCGTAATATAGAATGAATCCTGCATGTCGCGGGCTGGATGGTTCTTAGGCAAGTTCAATGCCTCGAAGTTGTAATAATCCTCCTCAACCTCTGGACCCTCGGCAATTGTATAGCCAAGACCGATAAAAATATCTTCAATTTCTTGGGCTACCTTGTTTAAAGGATGCACTGCGCCGGTAGGCAATTGCTTGCCTGGCAGCGTAACATCCAGCGTCTCTGCAAGGAGTCTATTGTTCGTCTCAGCTTGCTGGAATGCTTCCTGCTTCTCATCGATAACCGTTTCAATAGCTGCTCGAACATCATTCGCTACTTGACCAATTACTGGACGTTCTTCAGCGCTTAGTCCACCCATGCCGCGCAAAATTTCAGTCAAAGCGCCTTTTTTACCTAAATATTTAACGCGCAAATCATTTAGCTGCTGTGGCGTATCCACATGCTGAAGCTCCTGCAATGCTTCAATGCGCAGTCCTTCCAGTCTTTCCTTCATTTTTCTTCGCCTCCATATCATCATCCCTAAATCATGCAAGCGTAACGGCTAAAGCCATCCTTAGGAGGCTTAGCTAACGTTTCGCGGTAAAATATAAGCTCTTTATAAGCTAATAAACTTATAAATGGTTATATTTACACAAAAAAAGGCCCTCTCTCCCTAAAGGGACGAAAGAACCGTGGTACCACCCTAATTCGGATTGAGCATCAGCCTGTACGCATAACCAAGTGTGGCTAACGTCGCCTAGAGGCGCTGAATAACAATCCCTTAGCCCCATAACGGCGGGAACCGGACCTTCCCTACACGCGCCGTATATTATGGCGTTTCAGGTGTCTGCTCAGGAGTGAACTTGGGCAGCCTATTTTCACAAAAACGCTCTCAGTCTACGGCGTCTTCTTCCTGTGCGAAAGTACTGCTTACTCTTCTCCATCATCGCTTTACTTCGAATATGAAATAATAATCTATATTATATGCAATCTGAAGTACCGTTGCAACCGCTAAGCTTGCTTTATTGCTACGAATCAATCCTCATCATCATTTCTTCCAGCAATCGAATGCGTGCGAACGACGCTCGGAGCAGCCCGATTCCTATTTCCGGGTATAACCGAATGAGCCTTGACACATTCTCGCCTAGCAGCTTCAGCACTCTCACATCGCCAAGCAAGGATTGCGCCGTTACAGTAGATGAGGTGCTGTCGAGCGCTGAAGTTACGCCGCACACATCCCCTGCACCGAGTACGCCGATCGTTCCTTCCCAGCCTGCTGCGGAAATGCTCGTGAGCTCGATATTGCCGTCAACGATAACATACATCGCGGGGTTAGGCTCTCCTCTTTGCAGCAGATTCTCTCCATCCGGGCATACATACTCCTCGGCAATATTAGCGATTAATCCTAGCTCCTCAAGCGATAAATCAGCGAAATAGGGAACCTGCCTTAAAAAGACTACTTTGTTTAAACGGCTCATCATCTGCTGGTCTTTGGACATTTGCTCTCCCTCCTCCACTAACGCCGCTGCAGCGATCTCCCGCCACCAATCATCATTTCCGTTTAGTGCTGCCTCCAATAGGACAGTCGCTTCCTCATCGGCAGTTACTTCTCTTCCAGCTTCGCCGCGTTCGAGAACGGTCAGCAAAAACTGCGATAATCTGCGCTCACCCATGCCCTCCGCGAGCACTTCCCAAGCATTGCTGCGAATTTCTTCGTCTTCATCAGCAGCTGCTCTTCTGATCGCATCAACAACCTGCTCATCCGCAAGCTTGGTCAGCACCGCCCATACACCTGTAAAAATAAAGTCGCGAACCTCTCGCCAGCGCAGCAAAGCAAGCTCTGCAAGCTCCGTCTTCCCTAGCTGTTTAAGCGACAAGGAATAACCTGACGCTGCCTCAAGCTCGCTTAAACGGCTTAACGATTCATCCGTTAGCTTAGAACGTACCTGCTCGTCTGGCAGAAGTGCCGAGAGCGCAATCATCACAGCTGTCCATCGCTTCGGTGGCGCGCTATTCAAGCTATCAATCAGCAGCTCGACCGCTCCATCGCCCATCTGAATAAAGCTTTCTGTCGTCGTGCGGAACATTTCTTGGTCCATAAGCGGGAGACGCTCCAGCAGAATAGGAATAATGGATGTAACCTTAAGACTTCCCAAACATGCGATTGCTGCAACCCTTGCCGCTGGATGCGCATCATCAACAAGCTTCTCAACCTTCGGCACAAAAGAATACAGCTCAAGCTCCGCGATAACTCGGCAAATATAAACCGAGGATTCGCCTCCCGCATCAAGAATACGATCGATCACTTCCGCACAAGCCTCGATGCTTGCTGCATTGTTAAAGGAGTACATCGCTTTGACAGCCTCTGCAACGACGCTTGGATGCCGATCAAGAAGCTTTTGCCGCAGGAAATAAAAAGCCTGATGCTCCATATGCTTCATTCTGCCGATCTGTCTTACGCCTTCGGCACGCATCTCATCGTCCTGATCCTCAAGAAATGCTGCTACCTTCACCATCGCATGCAGGTCTGCGCGCTCGAGATTCATCGCCCTAACGGCAGCAACGCGAATGCGTGGATTCGGATCATCAATCAGCGCCAGCAAATCGGCAACATCATTCGGATTTTGTTGCCTGCCGATAATTTGCAAGGCAATTTCTTTCGCAGAGTCTATCGGCTGCTTCAACATGGCCCTAAGCTCTGCCATTGCAGCTTCGTTTCGGCTAAATTCATCGAACTGCTCCGCTAAATCCTGCTCGCCAATGGTCTGTATGCTGCCTACAAGCTCACGCATATAGAACCTTCTGCCGAACCAAGCAAGCACAAACAGCAGCACGGCGCCTGCAAATCCTACACACGACAAGGCTGTCCAGGATACCCCAAAGCCTGAATGCAAAAACTGCAAGCCAGCGCCGATCAAAATGCCCGCCGTAGCCGCAATTCCTTGCGCTGCATACCTGTAGCTGTCACGCTGCGCAAGTGGAAGCGTCTTGAAGAACAGCTGATAGGAAGGCTCGGCCGAATAATAAAGCAGCAAATATAACAGCATGTAGCCAATCGAAATCATTGGAAGCGCAGCTGGACCGCCAACAAAAAATAAAGCGCCGGCAAATGCGAGAACATAAACGCCTGATATAGCCGTAAGCATTTGGCTTGCACCAAGGCGTGCCATCAGCTTGCCTGAGACGGTTTGCAGCAAAAAGGCGAGAACAAACAACACCATCGTAATCATCCCAAAAAACCGGCTGAAAGCCTGTTCGCTTGGGAATGACATTTTTGTCACGTTCAGAAACTCATATTCCATTAGAAAATAAAGAGCTGGCATCAGTGTCATAAGCAAAATAACGGTTAGCAAAAAAGGAGATCGAAGCGCGTGCTTAAACACCGCTCCTGTTGATACCGGCTCATCTTCCAGAGCATTAGCTTCGATTTTGATCGACAATGGCACCAAATAACGGGTAATCACTTTACGGTAATTCGGCAATGCAGCCAGAAGCAGCAAACCGGAAGCGGCATATATAACCTCGGGTCCAAAAAATAGGCTTAAAAGCTGTGCAAGCAAACCTGCCGCTACTCCGCCAAGCGTTGCTGAGCCAACGAACACGGGCATGAGACGCTTCGCTTGCTGCGTCGAGCACAAATCAACGGCCAAGCTCCAAAGCAATAGGGTCTGCTGCCTTACGACAAAGCTGGACGCTATGAACAAGACGGGATAATACCCTCTCAGCTCTAGATCGAAGCTCTGCAATACTAGCAGCACCAATGCATTTACGGCAACGATGCCTAGCATAATTCCATATAAGACGCGCATCAGCTTCGGCTTTGGCAGCCTAGCAGCAAGCCAGGACAAGAGCCACGCCTCCAGCGGCAAAATAATAGCCTCCGCCGCATATACATAAGGAAGGTATTCACTTCCGAACCGCTGATTGAACAACGTCATAAAGCCATTGTAATTAAGCATTTCAGATATGCCGCAAATAAAAAAAACAGGTGCCATCATAAGCAGCTTTCGCTGATCCTCTGGACGGGCACCGATTGCGCGCAATATGGTATCTTTAGTCATATCTTTTTAAACCAGCTTTCGATGATAGATTAAGCGGTCTTCCCCTTCGTAGTAATAATCTGGGCATCTACCAACCAGTGTAAAGCCGCTGCTCTCAAACAATTGACGAATGCGTTTGTACTCTGGCAGATCGCAAGTATAGGTTACTAGATATCTGGCGTTTACTTCTCCCAAAAAGTCATACATCTGCTCCATCAGCAGCGCCGCAACGCCTACTTTGCGATAATCATGATGAACAACCATGTAGTCCCAATTGAAACCTCCGGTTTTTTGCTCATTTTCGGCGATGCAATTTATGCCTATGACATTTCCATGCTCATCCTCGGCATACCAGAAATAAATTTCATTATTTACCGCGCGAAATGGAAGCTCTCGGAAATGCGTCAGCTCGCCTGGCGTGTAACGAGTATCATCAAATGAAAAGCCTGATAATAAAAATGCGACGACTTTTTCCGCCTCATCTATTGTGGAGATGCGACTAATTCGAAACTGTCCAACAAGCATTCGACCTTCCTCCTAACTTCAATTTTTAAACGGCGAGTGTGCCATTCCAGCCCTCAGTCGATCCCTTCTGGTAATAC